>NZ_CP035952.1:5432500-5685196 GCF_004214895.1 Pseudomonas tructae
AGCGGCATCGCCGCCTTACTCAGCCTGGCCTTGCTGGTGTTCCCATCCAGTGAGGTCGAAGCCAAGAAAACCACCCTGAACCTGGAGCTGGAAAGCCCAGCCGAGCAACTCAAGCAGGAACAGCAAGCCCCCCTTACCCAGAACACCGACGCTGCTCCCTCACCCTTTGCGCAGATCGACAACAGCGCCAGCAAAACCGAGCAAACCGCCAAGGCTGAGCCCGCTCCATCCGCGCCGGCGAGCAAAGACCCGAGCCACCGCGAAGTCACCGTGAGCCGTGGCGACACCCTCTCGACCCTGTTCGCCAAGGTCGGCTTGCCCGCCAATGCAGTACACGAGGTACTGGCCAGCAACAAGCAGGCCAAGCAATTCAGCCAGCTCAAGCATGGCCAGGTGCTACAGATCGAACTGGATAAAGACGGCCAACTGGCTAGCCTGCACAGCAAGCTCAGTGACTTGGAAACCATTCGCCTGACCAAGAGCGCAAACGGTTACGCGTTCAACCGTGAGGTCAGCAAGCCTGTGATGCGCACAGCCTATGTGCACGGTGTGATCAAGAGCTCGCTGTCGGCCTCGGCGCAACGTGCCGGGCTCAATCACAACCTGACCATGGATATGGCGCGCATCTTCGGATACGACATCGACTTCGCCCAGGATATCCGCCAGGGCGACGAGTTCGACGTGGTCTACGAACAGAAGGTCATGAACGACAAGGTCGTCGGCACCGGTAATATCCTGTCCGCGCGCTTCACCAACCGCGGCAAGACCTTTACCGCCGTGCGCTACACCAACAAGCAGGGCAATACCAACTACTACACGGCTGACGGCAACAGCATGCGCAAGGCATTCATCCGTACCCCGGTTGATTTCGCCCGTATCAGCTCACGCTTCTCGGCAGGCCGCAAGCACCCGATCCTGAACAAGATCCGCGCACACAAAGGTGTCGATTACGCGGCTCCGCGCGGCACCCCGATCAAGGCAGCCGGTGACGGCAAGGTACTACTGGCGGGGCGTCGCGGAGGTTACGGCAACACCGTGATCATCCAGCACGGCAACCGCTACCAGACCCTCTACGGGCACATGCAGGGCTTCGCCAAGGGCGTGAAGACCGGCGGCAGCGTCAAGCAAGGGCAGATCATCGGCTACATCGGCACCACCGGCCTGTCCACTGGACCGCACCTGCACTACGAGTTCCAAGTCAATGGCGTGCACGTCGACCCGCTGGGGCAGAAGCTACCAATGGCAGACCCGATCGCCAAGGCCGAACGCCAGCGCTTCCTGCAGCAGAGCCAACCGCTGGTTGCCCGCATGGACCAGGAAAAGGCCACCCTGCTCGCCTCGAGCAAGCGCTAAGCAATGCCGCTCTATCTGGGTGTGATGTCCGGGACCAGCCTCGATGGCCTGGACATCGCCTTGATCGAACAGGCGCAGCAACCAAAGCTGCTCGCCACCCATTACGTTCCCATGCCCGCCAGCCTGCGCCAGGACCTGCTGAGCCTGTGCGCCAGCGGGCCTGACGAGATTGCTCGCGCCGCCCTGGCGGAGAATCAGTGGGTGCGCCTCGCCGCCGAGGGCATCCAGCACCTGCTGGCCGCCCACCACCTGCAGCCCGACGCCATTCGCGCCATCGGCAGCCATGGTCAGACCATTCGCCACGAACCGGCACGCGGCTTCACCGTACAGATCGGTAACCCGGCGTTGCTGGCTGAACTCACCGGCATCAGCGTGATCAGCGACTTTCGTCGCCGCGACGTTGCCGCTGGCGGCCAGGGTGCACCACTGGTACCGGCCTTTCACGAAGCACTGTTCGCCCAACAGGGCCAACGCCTGGCGGTGCTCAACATCGGCGGTTTCAGCAACCTGAGCCTGATCGAGCAGGACAAGCCGGTCAGTGGCTTCGACTGCGGCCCAGGTAACGTGCTGCTCGATGCCTGGATCGAGCACAAACTGGGACACAGCTATGACGCCAACGGCGCCTGGGCCGGCAAGGGTCAGGTGATCCCCTGCCTGCTCGCCTCGCTGCTAAGTGATCCGTTCTTCGCAGGCCTCGGGCCGAAAAGCACCGGCCGTGAAGTGTTCAACCTGCCCTGGCTGCAGTCGCACCTGGCGGCGCAATCGAGCTACCGGGATGAGGACGTCCAGGCCACCTTGCTGGAACTGACCGCCCGCAGTATCGTCAGCTCGTTGCAAGCGGCACAGGATGACACCCAGGCAGTGCTGGTCTGCGGTGGCGGTGCGCGCAACACTGTACTGATGCAGCGCCTGGCCAGCTTGCTGCCCAACGCCCGGGTCAGCAGCACTGCCGCTGGCGGTGTAGATCCGGATTGGGTCGAGGCCATGGCCTTCGCCTGGCTGGCCCACTGCTGTCTGGAGCACATCCCCGCCAATCGCCCCAGCGTTACCGCTGCCCGAGGCCTGCGGGTACTGGGCGCAATTTACCCGGCATAAACCGCATACAGCAAAACGCCGCGCATGGGCGCGGCGTTTGCGGTACTGCCTTGTGATCAGATCGAGAACGACGAGCCACAACCACACGTTGTGGTGGCATTCGGGTTCTTGATGACGAAACGCGAGCCTTCCAGGCCTTCCTGGTAATCCACCTCGGCTCCTGCCAGGTACTGGAAGCTCAT
The DNA here is from genome assembly GCF_004214895.1 of Pseudomonas tructae. Taxonomy (NCBI): domain Bacteria; kingdom Pseudomonadati; phylum Pseudomonadota; class Gammaproteobacteria; order Pseudomonadales; family Pseudomonadaceae; genus Pseudomonas; species Pseudomonas tructae. The sequence goes on from NZ_CP035952.1 coordinate 5,435,131, forward strand.
CGGATCGACCACCAGGGCCACGCCTTCGCGCTCGATGATGGTGTCGTCTTCAGACACGTCTTCATCGAAAGTGAAACCGTACTGAAAACCCGAGCAACCACCACCAGTCACGAACACTCGCAACTTCAGGCGATCATTGCCCTCTTCATCGACCAGGGTCTTCACCTTGTGCGCTGCACCCTCAGTGAACAGCAAGGCCAGAGGGGTGAAGGATTCGACGCTCATGCTGACTATCTCCCGGCGCTATGCCGCCATAATGCGTAATGACGCGCATTATCCGCTTCTCCGAGAAAAGCGGTCAACAATACAAAAGCTGCAAGGGGTTGGCGGCAAGCTATAAGCGGACCGCCTCCACCTTTGACATGCAGCTTGAAACCTACCGTTTAAGGCAACAGGCCAGCGTGGGAAAGCCCCATGCGCTCGTCCAGGCCAAAGAGGATGTTGAGGTTCTGTACCGCCTGCCCCGACGCGCCCTTGACCAGGTTGTCGATCACCGACAGCACCACCACCAGGTCGCCGCCTTGCGGACGATGTACGGCAATCCGGCAGACGTTGGCGCCGCGCACGCTACGGGTTTCCGGGTGGCTACCTGCTGGCATTACATCGACGAACGGTTCATTGGCGTAGCGCTTTTCGAACAGTGCCTGCAGATCGACTGAGGTATCGGCGACGGTAGCGTACAGGGTCGAATGGATACCGCGAATCATTGGCGTCAGGTGCGGTACAAAAGTCAGGCCGACATCACTTCCGGCAGCCCGACGCAGGCCCTGGGTAATTTCCGGCAGGTGACGGTGTCCCTTGACCGCATAAGCCTTCATGCTCTCGCCCGCCTCACAGAACAGCGAGCCTACCGCCGCCCCACGACCGGCGCCGCTGACACCGGACTTGCAGTCGGCGATCAGGCGCGAGGCATCGGCGATACCGGCCTCGAGCAGCGGCAGGAACCCCAACTGGGTGGCAGTAGGGTAGCAACCGGGGACGGCAATCAAGCGTGCCTGGCGAATCTGCTCGCGATTGACCTCTGGCAGGCCATAGACCGCGTCCTTGAGCAGCTCTGGTGCGCCATGAGGCTGGCCATACCACTTGGCCCACTCGTCAGCATCCTGCAGACGAAAGTCGGCAGACAGGTCGATGACCTTGGTACCGGCGGCCAGCAACTCGCCTGCCAGGGCGTGAGCGACTCCGTGCGGGGTGGCGAAGAACACCACGTCGCAGGCCGCCAGGGTCTTCACGTCCGGAACGCTGAAAGCCAGGCCGTCGTAGTGGCCACGCAGGTTCGGGTACATGTCGGCAACGGCCAAGCCAGCTTCGGAGCGCGAGGTGATCACCGCCACCTCGGCCTGCGGATGCTGCGCCAACAGACGCAGCAACTCGACCCCGGTGTAACCCGTGCCGCCAACGATACCGACCTTGACCATAACGCGTGCCCCTTATCAACGAACCAACAGGAAAGCCCACGATAATAGGGGCGCTGAAACACGCCCACAACTGTTGCGATGGCCCACAACGCCCCCAGCCTCTACTATCTGACCACCGTGAACCCTGAAGGAACTTTACCCCATGCTTTTTCTCTGGATCAAAGCGCTGCATATCGTCAGCGTGGTCTGCTGGTTCGCCGGCCTGTTCTACTTGCCGCGCTTGTTCGTTTACCACGCGCAAAGCCAGGACAGCATCAGCCAGGAACGCTTCGTGCTCATGGAACGCAAGCTGTACCGCGGCATCATGCTGCCGGCGATGATCGCCAGCCTGGTCTTCGGCCTCTGGCTGCTGAGCCTGACCCCGGGATTCATGAGCCAGGGCTGGATGCACGCCAAGCTCACCCTGGTGGTGTTGCTGATCGGTTATCACCATATGTGCGGCGCACAGCTCAAGCGCTTCGCCCGCGGTGAAAACAACCGTAGCCACGTGTTCTACCGCTGGTTCAACGAAGTGCCGGTGCTGGTCTTGCTGGCGGTGGTAATTCTGGTGGTGGTCAAACCGTTCTAACCTAAGCCCTTATACAGCCTCGGGAAACCTGTCATGTCATTGCCTGCCCTGCTTCAACAACGCTTGCGCCTGCCGGTCGTAGCGGCGCCGATGTTCCTGATTTCCAACCCGCAACTGGTGCTGGCCTGTTGTGCCAATGGCGTGGTCGGCAGCTTCCCGGCGCTGAACCAGCGTGATAGCGCCGGGTTCAAGGCCTGGCTCGAAGAAATCGAAGCAGGTCTTGCAACGCTCGAAAACCCTGCGCCCTACGCGGTCAACCTGATCGTGCACCAGAGCAATCCGCGCCTGCAGGCGGACCTGGCACTGTGCGTCGAGCACAAAGTGCCGATCGTCATCACCAGCCTCGGGGCAGTGAAGGAGCTGGTTGATGCCGTGCATGGCTACGGTGGCCTGGTGTTCCATGATGTGACCACCCGCCGGCATGCCGAGAAAGCCGCCGAAGCTGGCGTCGATGGTCTGATTGCCGTGGCCGCCGGTGCTGGTGGCCATGCCGGGACCTGGAGTCCGTTCGCACTGGTCGCCGAGATCCGTCAGTTCTTCGACAAGACCCTGCTGCTGGCGGGTTGCATCAACCACGGCCACGAAGTCCTCGCCGCCCAGGTGCTAGGCGCCGATCTTGCGTACTTGGGCACTCGTTTTATTGCCACTCATGAAAGCCACGCGCCAGGGCCCTACAAACAAATGATGCTTGAAGCCAAGGCAGCCGATATCATCCACACCGCTGCGGTTTCCGGGGTGCCTGCCAGCTTCATGCGCCAGAGCCTGGAAAACGCCGGTTTCGACATGGCGGCCCTGCGCAACCACACCGAAACCAAGCTCAAACCCATTCACGACGAGGCCAAAGCCTGGAAGACCGTCTGGTCTGCCGGACAAGGTGTCGGCGCCATCGACCAACTGTGCTCGGTGGAACAACTGATCGCTCGTCTGGATACCGAATACCACCAGGCGCAAGACAAAGCGGCCACCCTGGGCCCACGATCAGGCTGATCCACGATTCAAGACGGCAAAGGAAGCCTGCATGAACCAAACAATGATCTTCGCAGACCAGGTAATGAGCCCAAAGGGCCGGATCGGCCGGGTGCGCCTGCTGGCCTGGAGCCTGGCGCTGCTCGTGGCATCGATCGCCGGTGTGCTGCTGGTAGGCTTGCTGGCCGCCTGGGTGTGGGACGACTTCGCCGTCCTGGTCCTGGTTGGCGCCCTCGTTGCGCGGATCATGAGCATGATCTTCTTTGTCAAACGCCTGCACGACCTGAACTGGAGCGGCTGGCTCTGCTGGGCGGTATTACTGCCCTGGGTCGGCAACGTCCTGCTTTTGCTGTTGCTGGTGATGCCCGGCAATCGCGGCGACAACCGCTTCGGACCGGCACCACCACCCAACAGCAAGCCAGTGATCGTTCTTGCCTCGCTGTGGCTGGTGCTGATTGTCGCTGTCGTGGCCATCGCCACGATCGATAGCTGGAGCTAGTACCTGTAAACTGGGCACTTTGGCCATCTTTGCGACTGGAGAACTGCATGACCCGTTACGCCATGATCACCGGTGCCTCCAGCGGCCTGGGCCTGGCACTGGCCGAGGCGTTGGCACGTCGGGGACGCAATCTGATCCTGGTGGCCCGCCAGCGTGACCCGCTGGAAAGCATCGCCATCGAGTTGACCCAGCGTTTTGGCGTAGAAGTGCTGTTTCGCGCCTGCGACCTGGGCGAGCCGTTGCGCCTGTCGGGCTTCTTGTTGGAACTTGAGGAAAGCGAGCGGCACATCGACCTGCTGGTCAATTGCGCCGGTATTCGCTCCTATGGGCATTTTCTGGCCCAGGAGTGGAGCGATGAGCAGGACCTGATCGAGGTGAACATTCTCGCCCTGACCCGCCTGTGCCATGCCTTGGGTAATGCCATGGCAGTCCAGGGTGGTGGGCAGATCCTCAACGTCGCCTCCCTCTGCGCCTTCGCCCCCGGGCCATGGATGAGCAGCTACGCGGCGAGCAAGGCTTATGTGCTGCACTTCTCCGAAGGCCTGCGCGAAGAACTCAAACGTACCGGCATCAAAGTTTCGGTGCTCTGCCCCGGCCCCGTACGCTCGCCGTTGCGGCGCATCGCGCGCCTGGAAAAAGGCCAACGCTGCCTGAGCCCGGAAGAAGTAGCGCTGTACACCGTGCGCGCACTGGACAAGAACCGCGCGCTGATCATTCCCGGGCGCCGTAACCGCTGGCTGGCGTTCGGCCCGCGCCTGTTGTCGCGCTGGGTCACCCGCAAGCTGGCCGGCGCCATCAACCAGGCCTATTGCCCACGCTAGTGGCGCAGGGCTGGGCGCAAACGCCTGGCCTGCGTACACTCGAGTCCGATTACCCTCATGGAGCAGCCGTAGTGGATACTCTGTTTACCAAGATCATCAACCGGGAAATCCCGGCCAAGATCATCTACGAGGACGACCAGGTTCTGGCCTTCCACGATATCGCCCCACAGGCACCGGTACATTTTCTGGTCATCCCGAAAAAGCCGATCCGCACCCTCAACGACCTGACCGAAGAAGACAAAGGGCTGGCCGGACACATCCTGTTCACCGCTCAGCGGCTGGCCAAGGAGCTGGGCTGCGAAGATGGCTTTCGCGTGGTCATGAACTGCAATGAGCTCGGTGGGCAGACTGTCTATCACATTCATATGCACGTGCTTGGCCAGCGTCAGATGCACTGGCCTCCAGGCTGATCCAGGGCAAGCCTGGACCTCGCGATTGGGGTAAACTGTCGGGCACATTCTTGCGGAGGTGCCCGATGGCTACCGAACGTCACTATTCCCCGCTTGACCGCTTGTTGCTGCAGGCCGACACAGCCATGCGCACCTTGCTGCCCTTCAGCGGCCAACCTTCCCGGCCGTCGCCGGCGATCATCCAGCCGGACGTCACCCTCGACGAAACCCAGACCCGCCATGTGGCCGGGCTCATGCGCATCAATCACACCGGTGAAGTCTGTGCCCAGGCGCTGTACCAGGGCCAGGCCCTGACCGCCAAGCTGCCTCAGGTGCGCAAGGCCATGGAGCATGCCGCCGAGGAAGAAATCGACCACCTGGCATGGTGCGAGCAGCGTATTCGCCAGCTCGGCAGCCATCCCAGCGTGCTCAACCCACTGTTCTATGGCATGTCCTTCGGCATTGGCGCCCTGGCCGGCCTGGTCAGCGACAAGGTCAGCCTGGGTTTCGTTGCGGCCACCGAGCACCAGGTGTGCAAACACCTGGACGAGCACCTGGAGCAGATCCCGGCCGAGGATGAAAAATCCCGGGCGATTCTCGAGCAGATGCGCGTCGACGAAGAGCAGCATGCCGAGTTGGCCCTGGACGCTGGAGGCTTCCGCTTCCCGGCACCGGTCAAGTTCGGCATGAGCCTGATGGCCAAGGTCATGACCAAAAGCACTTATCGTATCTAGGGCTGCCGATGACAGAACGCTTCGACGCCAAGGATCTGGCCCGCGCAGTCAGCGCCGGCGTTCTGAACCCGGGCCAGGATCAGGCCCTGCTTAAGTTTCTCAAGCACCAACCGCAAACCCAGGCCAGTTTTCAGCTGGCCCACGTGGCCTTTTACTTCGGCGCCCTGCTGATCATGGCTGCCATGGGCTGGTTGCTCAGCGAGGCCTGGATGCGCATCGGTGACAGCGCCCTGCTGGCGGTCGCGCTGGCGTACATCGGCGCGCTGACCTTGGGTGGCGTTTGGATGCAACGCCGCGGGCAGATCATTCCTGCAGGCGTACTTGCCACAGTGGCGGTGAGTATCGTGCCGCTGGCGGTGTTCGCCGTTGAACGCATCAGCGGTTTCTGGCCACTGGACGATGCCCAGGGCAATTACCATGATTACTACACCTACGTGCAGGGCGGCTGGCTACTGATGGAAGTGGCAACGGTGCTGGCCGGCTTGCTGATGCTGCGCCTGATCCCCTTCCCGTTCATCGTCATGCCAATTGCGGTGGCCTTGTGGTTCATGTCAATGGACCTGAGCGAATGGTTCCATGGCGAAGCCTTCGATTGGTACCAACGGCGCACGGTGTCACTATGGTTTGGCCTGGCGACGCTGCTGGTGTTCCTGGTGATCGATGGTCGCACCCGCCAGGACTATGCGTTCTGGGGTTACCTGGCCGGCTTGCTGGCATTCTGGTTCGGCTTGCCGCTGCTGGACACCGACAGCGAATGGGACAAAGCCCTGTACGGCCTGATCAATCTGGGCCTGATGGGTATTGCGCTGCTGCTGCGTCGGCCGCTGTTCATGGTCTTTGGCGGCATGGGGGTGGCGATGTACCTGGGGTATCTGTCTTACGAGGTGTTTGCCCAATCGCTGCTGTTCCCGGTGGTGCTGACCCTGATCGGGCTGGGCGTGATTGGCCTGGGCCTGCTGTACCAGAAACACCGCGAGCATCTGAGCAGTCGGCTACGTGCACAATTGCCGCAGGGTTTACTCACTCTACTGCCAGGGCTGCGTCGCTGATGATAAGGCTGTTTTGCATTCGCTTGCTACAAAGCCTGGGACTGGCACTGGTGGCTTACCTGTTCGTGTGCCTGATGACCGCTGGCATGAGCGGGGAAGCCTTGCGCCTGACGCTGCCAGATGTATCCCAACCTGATGGCAACAGCGCATTCGACCTGCTGCTGTTCTCGCTACCCGGGCAACTGCTGTTCTTGCTCGTCGGCTGTTTTATCCACAGGCAGCGCGTGCTCAGCAGTGTCTTCATGCTGTTCGCCGCGCTGATTGCCTTGCTGCAGTGCCTGCTGTTTTCACAGGCGTTTGGCAATACCTGGAGCACAGCAGAAATCTTCGGATTGCTTGGCTTCAACCTGCATTGGTTGTTGCTGGCGCTGGTTCCAGGATTGGTCTGGCTGATCGGACTTGAAAGGCTGCCGCTTTGCGGCAGATCGCGGGGCTAGACCTGCTCCCACAGGTCTTGCTTGTACCTGTAGGAGCGGGCTTGCCCCGCGATGGCTTATCCTCAACCGAGTTCGACGATCTCGTACCTGTGGCTGATCTCGACGCCAGCCCGGCCGAGCATGATCGACGCCGAGCAGTACTTCTCTGCCGACAGCTCGACCGCACGCTTGACCTGGGCATCCTTCAGGCCCCGCCCCTTGACCACGAATTTCAGGTGGATCTTGGTGAACACCTTGGGGTCTTCACTGGCGCGCTCGGCTTCAAGGAACGCTTCGCAACTCTCTACTGCCTGGCGGGATTTCTTCAGGATGCTGACCACATCGAAGTTGCTGCAGCCGCCCAGGCCCAACAGCAGCATCTCCATAGGCCGCACACCCAGGTTGCGGCCTCCGGCCTCGGGCGGGCCATCCATCACGACCACATGGCCGCTGCCCGATTCGCCCAGAAACATGGCTTCACCTGCCCACTGGATACGCGCCTTCATTACCTGGACTCCCTTGCTGGAAAAAAGGCTGTCAGCTTAGACCCTGCGGGCCCGTGGGAAAAGCTCAAGCGCATGGGTAAATCTGCCGATAGATGAACGCGCGTCTGATAAGCTGACGCCAAATCACTGGCGCATATCGCCAGACAACCTATAAAAGTAATTCAAGCGTCGCCTCCTGACCGGGATCCAGCCATGGTTGCATCAGCCCTTCCAGCCAAGATCAAGAACATCGATAAATTGCTGGTCCATTGCCAGCGCCGCCGCTATGCGGCCAAGAGCAACATCATCTGCGCCGGTGACAAGGCCGAAACCCTGTCATTCATCATCAAGGGTTCGGTGACCATCCTCATTGAAGACGACGATGGTCACGAAATGATCATCGCCTACCTCAACAGCGGCGACTTTTTCGGGGAGCTGGGGCTTTTTGAACCGGCAGGCCAGGAGCAGCAACGCAGTGCCTGGGTCCGGGCCAAAAGTGAATGTGAGGTCGCCGAGATCAGCTACGAGAAATTCCGCGAACTGGCCCGCCACGACCCGGACATTCTCTACGCCCTGGGCGGTCAGATGGCCCAGCGCCTGCGCAATACCACACGCAAGGTCGGTGACCTGGCATTCTTCGACGTCACCGGCAGGGTCGCCCGCTGCTTGCTGGAGTTGTGCAAACAGCCAGATGCCATGACCCACCCGGACGGCATGCAGATCAAGATCACTCGCCAGGAGATCGGCCGGATCGTCGGTTGTTCGCGGGAAATGGTCGGCCGTGTGCTCAAGGATCTTGAAGATCGCAGCCTGGTGCACGTCAAGGGCAAGACCATGGTGGTCTTCGGCACCCGTTAATCGCGGGCGATACCCTTGATCACCTCAGCGTAGGCCTGGCCGAGGCGTTCGAGCAGCGGTGCATCGGGCACCACTTCGTGCAAGGCGATGTGGCTATCAGCCAGGCAACGCTGCTCCAGGCCGCAACACTCATTGAAACGGTTGACCGCGGCCACCATCGACTCGCGCTCGTTATCCAGCAGCAGCGCGCCATGCACCAGCACCACCGCACGCTTACCACCCAGGCCCTGACGCCAGCGCTGGGCAGTGCCGACCAGTTTGCGGCCATTGAGGTTGACGTTGTAGCGTCCATCACAGAATGCCCCCTCGATTTCCCCCACCGATGCCAGCCCGCCCCATTCGCGCAGCACCTCACACAACGGCAGGCACAGGCGCTCGTAGGCATTTTCAATGCGACCGTGGTCGCCTTCGCTTTTCGGCGCGACGTACACCAGGGCAATGTTGATCACCGCAGACGACTGCGGCACCGGCTCACCACCGGTTTCGCGCAACAAAACCGGCCAGCCGGCGATTGCCAGCTCTGCGCAGGCGGCCTCGAAACCGTCCAGGCGGCTCATGCGCCGGGGCATGACCAAGGCATGGTCAGTTGGACGCCAAAACATCAGGCCATAGTCCTTTTCGCCTTTGCATACCGCCGCCAGCAGCGCCTGCTCGGCCTGCAGCCCGGCCTCGACAGTGACATCAACCACTTGATCAGTCATCGCATTAACCTTGTAGGTACAAAAAAGCCGGCATTGCCGGCTTCAGAGTTGAATCAGTCCAGGCCTTGCACCGGGTTCTGCACCGCGCGCTCCGGGAAAAACAGACGTTGCAGTTCCAGCCCCGGATGCTCGGCACGCATGAAGGCTTCGCCGACCAGGAAGGAATAGACCTCGTTGATCTCCATCAGCTCGACATCGGCACGGTTGAGGATGCCGCTCTCGGTGATAGCCAGGCGATCACGGGGGATGCGCGGCAGCAGGTCGAGAGTGGTTTCCAGGCTGACTTCGAAGCTGTGCAGGTTACGGTTGTTGACCCCGACCAGTGGTGTATCGAGGGTCTTGAGTGCCCGCTCCAGCTCGTCGCCGTCATGCACTTCGACCAGCACATCCAGACCCACGCTTTTTGCTGTGGCAGCCAACTCGGCCATTTTCACATCATCCAGCGCCGCGACAATCAACAGAACGCAGTCAGCGCCAAGGGCCCGAGCCTCGACGATCTGATACGGATCGATCATGAAGTCCTTGCGGATCACCGGCAATTTGCACGCGGCACGCGCTTGTTGCAGGTAGGCATCAGCGCCCTGGAAATAGTCGACATCGGTCAGCACCGACAGGCAGGTCGCCCCGCCCTTCTCGTAGCTGACGGCGATGTCGGCCGGAATAAAGTTTTCGCGGATCACGCCTTTGCTGGGCGAGGCCTTCTTGATCTCGGCAATCACTGCTGGCTGCTTGCGCTTGGCCTGCTCGATCAAGGCATTGGCAAAACCCCGTGGGGCATCGGCGACTGACGCCAGACGCTCAAGCTCCGCCAGGCTGACCCGGGCACGGCGCTCGGCCACTTCCTCGACCTTGCGGGCGAGGATTTTTTCCAGAACCGTCGGCACACTCATCCTTCATTCTCCTGCTTGAACACCGCGGTAAAGGCACCGAGTTCTTCGAGTTTTTCCCGGGCAAGGCCGGTGTGCAATGCATCATGCGCCAGCTCCACGCCCTGCTTGAGGCTCATGGCGTGGTCGGCGGCGTACAGCGCAGCGCCGGCGTTAAGCACGATCATTTCCGCGGCCTTCTGGCCGTTTTCGGTCTTGCGCCGGCCCAGGGCATCGCGGATCAACTCCAGCGAGTTCGCCGGGCTTTCCACGGCCAGGCCATGCAGACTCTGGCTTTTCATGCCGAGGTCTTCGGGTTCGACCCAGTATTCAGTGATCTGGTCATTCTTGAGTTCGGCAACAAAGGTCGGCGCGGCCAGGCTGAATTCGTCCAGGCCGTCCTTGGAATGCACCACCAGTACATGCTTGCTGCCCAGACGCTGCAGCACTTCAGCCAGCGGGCGGCACAGTGCCTGGGTGAACACGCCGACGACCTGATGCTTGACCCCGGCCGGATTCGTAAGCGGGCCGAGCATGTTGAACAGGGTGCGCAGCCCCAGGTCACGACGCGGGCCGGCGGCGAACTTCATTGCCTTGTGGTGGGTCTGGGCAAACATGAAGCCGATGCCGACGCTGTCGATGCAGCGCGCTACCTGCACCGGCGTCAGGTTCAGGTAGATACCGGCCGCTTCCAGCAGGTCGGCACTGCCGCTCTTGCCCGAGACCGCACGGTTGCCGTGCTTGGCCACGGTGCAGCCGGCGGCGGCAACGACAAAGGCCGAGGCGGTGGAAACGTTGAAGATGTTGGCGCCATCGCCGCCAGTGCCAACCACATCGACCACCTGGTCGAGAGTGTTGAGTTCGACCTTGTCGGCCAGCTCGCGCATCACGGAAACCGCACCGACGATTTCATCGATGCTCTCGCTCTTCATGCGCATACCCATCATGAAAGCGCCGATCTGCGCCTCGCTGCATTGGCCGGTCATGATTTCGCGCATGACATCGCGCATTTCTTCGGTGCTCAGGTCCAGGTGACCGACGATGCGGCTCAGCGCGTTCTTGATATCCATGTTCGATCCTTAACGGCGACCGCCGGTCTGCTTGAGGAAGTTGGCGAACAGCTCGTGGCCCTGCTCGGTGAGGATCGACTCGGGGTGGAACTGCACCCCTTCGATGTTCAGCTCTTTGTGGCGCAGGCCCATGATCTCGTCCACCGAGTCGTCTTCAAGGGCGGTCCAGGCAGTCAGCTCCAGGCAGTCTGGCAAGGTTTCGCGCTTGACCACCAGCGAGTGATAGCGGGTCACCGTCAGCGGGTTGTTGAGGCCGGCGAACACGCCCTGGTCCTTGTGGTACACAGGGCTGGTCTTGCCATGCATCACCTGGCGGGCGCGCACCACATCACCACCAAACGCCTGGCCGATGGACTGGTGGCCCAGGCACACGCCAAGTATCGGCAGCTTGCCTGCGAAATGCTTGATGGCCGCAAGCGACACTCCGGCTTCGGTCGGGGTGCAGGGACCCGGGGAAACAACAATGCGCTCGGGGTTCAGGGCTTCGATCTGGGCGATAGTCAGTTCGTCATTGCGAATGACCTTGACCTCTGCGCCCAACTCGCCGAGGTATTGCACGACGTTGTAGGTGAAGGAGTCATAGTTGTCGATCATCAGTAACATCTGGGTTCAACCTCTTGCATCTACTGACTTTGAATACATGCCTTTCGAAGTGCCTGTGCACTGTGCAACAGGTGCGAGCATCCCGGTGTGTACCAGCAAGCGCCGGCTACAGCAGGTAAAGCGTTCAGAAAGGCAAAGCGGTACAGGGCCGGCTAACCGGCAAGAGATAAAGTCAGGCGCGCCAACGCCAACGGGCGTGGGCCTTGATAACGCGCATCAAGAGTTTGCTGACGATCAACACGGGGTAGGTCTCGTTCATACGTTCCCGCACAGTAGCCTACCGGCGCGGTCCACGCAATATGACTGAGGCATGGCGAAACGCTTTAGCGATGGAAGACACGCCGAATGTTTTGCTAACGTCGCAAGGCGTCATCCAATAACAACAACGAAAAAGGATCTTTGCGATGTTGACTGCGCGTTCACTGTTGCCCTGTGCATTCACCCTCCTGGCCCTGGCCTGTTCCAGCGCCTATGCAGCCCCCTCCCCGTACTCAACCTTGATCGTCTTTGGCGACAGCCTAGCCGATGCCGGCCAGTTCCCCGACTCAGGCGGGCCAGCGGGCGCTACCCAGCGCTTTACCAATCGGGTTGGGCCGACTTATGGCAACGGCGAGGCTTTTGGCGCGGTGTCGCCCATGCTGCTCGGCGCACAGCTGGGCATCGCGCCAACCGACCTGGGTGCTTCGACATCCCCGGTCAATGCCGCGCTCGGCCGCCCCGACGGCAACAACTGGGCCGTGGGCGGCTACCGCACCGATCAGATCCTCGACTCGATCACCGGCACCTCCGATGTGATCATTCCACCGGGTAATCCTGGAGCCGGCACCGTTCTGCGTGAACGCCCGGGCTATCTGGCCGGCGGGCTGCGCGCCGATCCCAACGCGCTTTACTACCTGACCGGTGGCGGCAACGATTTCCTCCAGGGCCAGATCACCAGCCCGGCAACCGCCGCCGCTGCCGCCAATCGCCTGGCCGCCAGCGCCCAGGCCCTGCAACAGGGCGGCGCGCAGTACATCATGGTCTGGCTGCTGCCTGACCTGGGCCTGACCCCGGCAATCAACGGCACGCCAATGCAGGGCCCGGCTTCGCAGTTGAGCAGCATCTTCAACCAGCAACTGGTTGGCCAACTGAGTCAGATTGATGCCCAAATCATTCCACTCAACGTGCCGCTGCTACTGCAGGAGGCCCTGGCCTCCCCGGCGCAGTTCGGCCTGGCCACAGGTCAAAACCTGGTCGGCACCTGCTTCAGTGGCAATGGCTGTGTGCAGAACGCAACCTACGGGATCAACGGCGCCACGCCCGACCCAAGCAAGCTGCTGTTCAACGATTCGGTCCACCCCACCACTGCCGGGCAGGAGCTGATCGCCGACTACGCCTTCTCGATCCTCTCCGCGCCCTGGGAGCTGACGCTGTTACCAGAAATGGCCCACGCCAGCCTACGTGCGCATCAGGATGAGCTGCGCAACCAGTGGCAAGGTAGCTGGCAGCCGGTTGGTCAATGGCAGGCCATCGTTGCCGCCGGTGGGCAAAACCTGGATATCGACAGCCAGCGCAGCTCCGCAAGTGCCGATGGCCATGGCTACAACCTGACCCTGGGCGGCAGTTATCGCCTGGATGATGCCTGGCGCATTGGCGTGGCTACCGGCGTTTACCAGCAAAAGCTCGAAGCTGGCCAGCAGGACTCCGACTACAAGCTCGACAGTTATCTGGCGAGCGCCTTCGTCCAGTTCCAGCAGAACCAGTGGTGGGCTGATGCCGCCCTGACCGGCGGGCATCTTGACTACAGCGATCTGAAGCGCACCTTCGCCCTGGGCGTGAACGATCGTAGCGAGAAAGGTGATACCGATGGCGAGCTGTGGGCCTTTGCCGCGCGGCTGGGCTATGACCTGGCGGCTCCCGACAGCCAGTGGAGCCTGTCGCCTTTCGTCAGCGCCGACTATGCGCGGGTGAAAGTCGATGGCTATGCGGAGAAAGGCAGCCGCGCTACAGCCTTGAGCTTCGACGATCAGGACCGTGAATCGCGGCGCCTGGGCCTGGGTTTGCAGGGTAAATATCAGGCCGGGCCAAGCACCTTGCTGTTCGCCGAAGTGGCGCACGAACACGAGTTCGAAGACGACCGCCAGGACCTGACCATCCATCTCAACAGCCTGCCGGGCAACGACTTCACTCTGACCGGCTACACCCCGCAGAGCAATCTGAATCGGGCAACTCTGGGCTTGAGCCAGACCCTGGTGCCGGGGCTGGCCCTGCGCGGCAGCTACAACTGGCGCAAAAGTGACGAGTTGACCCAGCAAGGAATCAACCTGGCATTAAGCCTGGCGTTCTAGAGAAGGAAAACGGCGCCTGCCACAAGCAGGCGCCGTGGATCAGGTTAGCTACGTGGCGTCTGCTCGGCCAGCGCCACTGCGCGGAACATCGCCCGGCGCTTGTTGATGGTTTCTTCCCATTCAAGCGCAGGCACCGAATCGGCAACGATCCCGCCACCGGCCTGCACATGCAGCTCGCCGTCCTTGATCACCGCGGTACGGATGGCAATCGCGGTGTCCATGTTGCCGTTCCAGGCAAAGTACCCCACCGCACCGCCGTAGACGCCGCGTTTGACGGGCTCCAGCTCGTCGATGATTTCCATCGCACGGATTTTCGGTGCGCCGGACAAGGTGCCGGCCGGCAGGATGGCGCGCAGGGCATCCATGGCGCTCAGACCCTGTTTCAGCTCACCGGTCACGTTGGAAACGATGTGCATGACGTTGGAGTAACGCTCGATCACCATTTTCTCGGTGACTTTGACCGAACCGGTCTCGGAGACCCGCCCTGCGTCGTTGCGACCCAGGTCGATGAGCATCAGGTGCTCGGCGATTTCCTTGTCGTCGGACAGCAGGTCTTCTTCCAGCGCGCGGTCAGCCTCTTCGCTGGCACCACGTGGCCGGGTTCCGGCGATCGGGCGCACGGTGACCAGGTTGTCCTCGACCCGCACCAGCACTTCCGGCGAGCTGCCCACGACGTGGAAGTCGCCGAAGTTGAAGAAGTACATGTATGGCGTCGGGTTGAAGCAGCGCAGCGCCCGGTACAGGTCGATCGGCGCCGCCTTGAAGTCGATGGACATGCGTTGCGACGGCACCACCTGCATGCAGTCACCAGCAAGGATGTACTCCTTGATGGTATCGACCGCCCGCTCGTAGTCGCTCTGGGTAAAGCTTGAGCGGAATTCGGGCTCTGCCGGCAATGGCCCACCCAGGTCCAGGCCGCGACGCGGAGCCAGGGGCTGGCGCAACTGCTCAAGCAGGCTATCAAGGCGCGCCAGGCCGTTTTCGTAGGCGTGCTCCTGCGCCGGATCGGCCAGCACGATCGCATGCATCTTGCCCGCCAGGTTATCGAACACCACCACGGCATCGGACACCATCAGCAGGATGTCCGGCACGCCCAGCGGATCGGGATTGGGGCACTTGCCCAGGCGCCGCTCGACATAACGCACGCAGTCATAACCGAAGTATCCGACCAGGCCACCGTTGAAGCGCGGCAGGCCAGCAATGGTCGGCACCTGGTAGCGCTCCTTGAAGGCTTCGACGAACGCCAGCGGGTCTTCCACTTCATGCTGCTCGATCAGTTCACCGTCGTGGGTGATCCGCACCTGATGATCGTGCACACGCAACACGGTGCGGCACGGCAGGCCGATGATCGAGTAACGCCCCCACTTCTCACCGCCCTGCACCGATTCGAGCAGGTAGGAGTTGGGCTGGTCAGCCAGTTTCAGGTAGATCGACAGCGGAGTGTCGAAGTCGGCCAGGGTCTCGCAGGCCAGGGGGATGCGGTTGTAGCCGGCAGCGGCCAGGCGCAGGAATTCTTCGCGGGTCATGATAGCCTCGTGGCAAGCAGCAGATGGGTCAGGCAGGCAAGCAGGCCGGCATAGGCCGGCAGACGGCAGTCAGGCGCGCCAACGCCAGCGGGCCAGGGCCTTGATGACTTTCATCCAGAGTTTGCCGGTAACCGCCACGATGGAATCTCGATCTGAGGAGGATGGAACGTCCGCCAACGTTATCCCAGTGGCCGGATCTAAGCAACCAGGCAACAGCGCACGCAGATCATCGATGACCAGGCACGGCGCTTCTTCACTGATCGGCCGGCCATGGTTGTAGCCATAGCTCAAGCCGACACACTTGACCCCGGCAGCTTTGGCCGCGAGCACATCGCTGCGCGAGTCGCCGACAAACAGGGCCTGTTCAGGTGCGACGCTGGCCATCTTCATGACAAACAGCAATGCAGCCGGGTCGGGCTTTTTCTGCGGCAGGGTGTCGCCACCGATGATCCAGCGGAAGTAGCGACCGATTTTCATCTGGTCGAGCAAAGGCGCAACGAAGCGCTCGGGCTTGTTGGTGATCAGGGCCATTTCCACGCCCTGTTTGTGCAACCACTTGAGGGTGTCGCGCACCCCCGGATAGACCACCGTCAGCTCATGACTGTCGGCGTAGGCCTGCATGAACAGCTCCAGGCCTCGTTCGGCTTCGACGTCATCCACCGACTGGTGGTCGATGCCGCCGGCCAGGGCGCGGCGCACCAGCACCGGCGCACCATTGCCGACCCAGTGGCGTACCGCCTCAAGGCCAGCGGGCTGACGGCCCATCGCGAGCAGCATGTTATCCACCGCCGCTGCCAGGTCGGGTACCGAATCGATCAGGGTACCGTCCAGATCAAACATCACCAGTTTGGGCAGGGCGTCGGGGAACAGCTGCTCGAAGCCACTCATGGGCGGGCCAGGGCCAGTTCAGCGCGCATCTTGGCGATCACCTCGCGGTAGTCCGGGGTGTTGAAGATCGCGGAGCCGGCGACGAAGGTGTCGGCGCCTGCTGCCGCGATTTCACGGATGTTGTTGACGTTCACCCCGCCGTCGATCTCCAGACGGATGTCACGCCCGCTGGCATCGATCAGCGCACGGGCTTCGCGCAGCTTGTGGAGGGTGCCGGGGATGAACTTCTGGCCACCGAAGCCTGGGTTGACGCTCATCAACAGGATCATGTCGACCTTGTCCATCACGTATTTGAGGGTGTCGAGCGGGGTTGCCGGGTTGAATACCAGGCCGGCCTTGCAACCACCGTCGCGAATCAACTGTAGCGAACGATCGATGTGCAGGGTGGCTTCCGGATGGAAGGTGATGTAACTGGCACCCGCGTCGATGAAATCGCCAATGATGCGGTCGACCGGGCTGACCATCAGGTGCACGTCGATCGGTGCAGTAACGCCGTACTTGCGCAGGGCCGTGCAGACCATCGGGCCGATGGTCAGGTTGGGCACGTAGTGGTTGTCCATCACATCGAAGTGAACGATGTCGGCACCGGCGGCCAGGACATTGTCGACTTCCTCGCCCAGGCGGGCGAAGTCGGCAGAGAGAATCGAGGGGGCAATAGCGTAGGGCTGCATGGCGCACCTGAAGGCAGAATCACAGTGGCGCGCATTGTACCTCAGGCAAACGCTCAGGGGCTGACCGGTATCAAGGCGGTCGACGGGTGCTCATCGCGGGGCAAGCCCGCTCCTACAAACTTGTGGGAGAGGGCTTGCCCCGCGATAGAGGTTTCAACCCGGCTGCTGGGTGCGCAGCTTCTCGCTGCGCCCTCGCAGCCATTCCAGGGTCAGCAACAACACCACCGAGAACGCAATCAGCAAGGTTGCCGCGGCTGCGATGGTCGGGCTGAGGTTCTCGCGGATACCGCTGAACATCTGCCGTGGCAGGGTCGCCTGCTCGGGGCCGGCGAGGAACAGGGTAACCACCACCTCATCGAACGAGGTAGCAAAAGCAAACAGCGCCCCGGAGATCACCCCCGGCGCAATCAACGGCAGGGTCACCCGACGGAAGGTCGTCAGCGGCGAGGCACCAAGACTCGCAGCAGCGCGCACCAGGTTGTGGTTGAACCCCTGCAAGGTCGCCGACACGGTGATGATGACGAACGGTACCCCCAGCACCGCATGCACCAGGATCAGCGAGATGAAGCTGTTGCCCATCCCCAATGGCGCAAAGAACAGGTAGCTGGCCACACCGATGATCACCACCGGTACCACCATGGGCGATATCACCAGGGCCATGATCAGCGACTTGCCCGGAAAATCACCCCGGGTCAGGCCGATCGAGGCCAGGGTGCCGAAGACCATGGCCAGCACCGTGGCAGCCGGGGCAACGATGATGCTGTTCTTAAGCGCCCGCATCCATTCGGCGGAGGCGAAGAAGTCCTGGTACCACTGCAGCGAAAACCCCTGCAACGGATAGACCAGGAAGCTGCCGGAGTTGAACGACAGCGGAATGATCACCAGCACCGGCAACACCAGGAACAACAGGATCAGCCCGCAAAGGATGCGCAAGCTGTAGAACCAGACCCGCTCGACGGGCGACATGTAGGGGCTCAGCATGACAACGCTCCTCAGCTCAGGCGCAGGCGGCTGGCGCCGACCAGCCAGCTATAGATCAGGTAAAGCAGCACGGTGGCCAGCAACAGCAAGCCGCCCAGCGCGGTTGCCATGCCCCAGTTGATGCTGGTGTTGGTGTAGAAGGCCACGAAGTAGCTGACCATCTGGTCATTGGGGCTGCCGAGCAGCGCCGGGGTGATGTAGTAGCCAATGGCAAGAATGAACACCAGCAGGCAGCCCGCGCCTACGCCCGCGTAGGTTTGCGGGAAGTACACCCGCCAGAAGCTGGCAAACGGATGACAGCCCAGGGAAATCGCCGCACGCATATAGGTGGGCGAGATGCCCTTCATCACGCTGTAGATCGGCAGGATCATGAACGGCAGCAGAATGTGCACCATGGAGATGTACACCCCGGTTCGGTTGAACACCAGCTCCAGCGGCTTGTCGATAATGCCCATGGCCATCAGCGCGCTGTTGATCAGCCCGCCCGATTGCAGCAGCACGATCCAGGCCGCGACCCGCACCAGGATCGAAGTCCAGAACGGTAGCAGCACCAGAATCATCAGCAGGTTGCTCTGCCGGGTCGGCAGGTTGGCCAGCAAGTAGGCCAATGGATAGGCCAGTACCAGGCAGATGGCGGTGATGACGAAGCCCATCCACAGAGTGCGGGTGAAGATGTCCAGGTAGATGGCCTGGTCCGGGGTGGCCTTGGCCAGCTCGCCGAGGTCATCGATGCGATGGTCCAGGGCCGCCAGCAGGTAGAACGGGGTGACACTACTGGTGTTACGGCGGATCGCCTGCCAGTAGGCCGGATCGCCCCAGCGCTCGTCCAGTTCCTGCAGGGCTTCTTTATAAGAAGCCGGCTCGGTCTTGAACGGCAGCGCCCGGGCGGTCTTGGCCAGCAGGCTGCGATAGCCGGCCAGCTCCATGTTCAGGCGCTTGGAGGTATCGCCCAGGGTCTGGTTCTTGCGCGCCTGGGCGAGGTCTTCGCTCAGCGCCTTGTACACAGGTTCCCCCGGCAGGCCCTTGCCATCCCACTGGGCCACGGCGGTCACCGTCTGCGGCAAGCCGCCGACCACTTCCGGGTTACCCACGCTCTTGTAGAGCAGTGCGGCAATTGGCACGAGGAACACCAGCAGCAGGAACAACGCCAGCGGCGCGATCAGCGCTTGCGCCTTCCAGCGGTTGACCCGCTCGGCACGCTTGAGGCGCTGCTTGAGGTTGGAACCGGCGCCTTCATTCAGGGGCACTGCGATGGCCATAGCGAACTCCGAAATCTTGAGAACAAGGAGCGTCGGCGGCAAGCCGACGCCCCATCAGCAGCCCTTACTTGGCAGCCCAGGCGTTGAAGCGTTGTTCCAGCTGCTCGCTGTTGTCGGCCCAGAACGCCACGTCGATCTGCACCTGATTGGCGATGTTCTCCGGGGTCGTCGGCATGTCTTTCTTGATCTCGTCAGACAGCAGCGCAACGGCGTTGGAGTTGGCCGGGCCGTAGGCGATGTTTTCGGAATAGATCTTCTGCTGCTCGGGCTTGACCGAGTAGGCGATGAACTTCTTCGCGTCCTCAACGTTCTTGGCGCCCTTAGGAATGGCCCAGGCGTCGAAGTCGTAGATGCCGCCGTTCCACACCACTTTCAGGTTGCTTTCTTTTTGCACGGCGGCAATACGGCCGTTGTACGCCGAACTCATGACAACATCACCCGAGGCCAGGTATTGCGGGGGTTGCGCACCGGCTTCCCACCACTGAATGCTCGGCTTGAGCTCGTCGAGTTTCTTGAAGGCGCGGTCCTGGCCTTCCTTGGTGCCAAGCACTTTGTAAACGTCCTTGGGCGCAACGCCGTCGGCCATCAGGGCGAATTCCAGGGTGTACTTGGCGCCCTTGCGCAGACCACGCTTGCCTGGGAACTGCTTGGTGTCCCAGAAATCCGCCCAACTGGTCGGTGCAGTTTTCAGTTTGTCGGCGTTGTAGGCCATGACCGTGGACCAGACGAAGAAGCCGACACCGCAAGGCTGGATAGCACCGGGAACGTAGTCGGACTCGTTACCGAACAGTGCAGGGTCAAGCTCTTCGAACATGCCTTCGTCGCAGCCACGGGCCAGCTCCGGCGATTCGACTTCCACCAGGTTCCACGACACGCTCTTGGTGTCGACCATGGCTTTGACCTTGGCCATTTCACCGTTGTACTCGCCTGCGACGATCTTGCCGTTGCCCGCCTTTTCCCATGGCTCGTAGAACGCCTTGACCTGGGCCGCCTTGTTGGCGCCACCGAAGGAAATCACGGTCAGGTCGGCCGCTGCCATGGCCTGGGTTGCGGCAAAAAGGCCCAGGGTCAGGGCGGTCAACTTCAAGTGTTTGCGCATTATTATTCTCTCCACAGTACAGGGTTGGTGAAGCAAACCTTCAATGAGCTTCCAGCAGAGGGTCGAGCGCGCGAGCGTGCTCCACCTGCCAGCCAAGCGGTACCACGTCGCCCACAGCCAGGGCCGGGTCGAGTTCGGCAATCGGCTGTTTCACGAAGAAATCGGCCTTGCCGCAGACTTCCAGGCGCACCCGCACGTGGTCGCCCAAGTAAATGAACTCGGCCACCCGCCCAGAGAAGCGATTGACGCAGCTTTCACTGTGGCCATTGAGGCGCACGCGCTCGGGGCGGATCGACAGGGTCACCGGATCGCCGCTCTGGCCGACATTCACTGCCAGGGCCTCGACTTTCTCGCCACGCGCCAGTTGCACCTGGCAACGTTCGCCGTCCTGACTGATCAAGCGGCCATTGATGCGGTTGTTTTCACCGATGAAGTTGGCCACGAAGGTGTTCTTCGGCTCTTCATAAAGGGTGCGCGGGTCGGCGATCTGCTGGATCTCGCCCTGGTGGAACACGGCCACGCGGTCGGACATGGTCAGTGCTTCGCCCTGGTCGTGAGTCACGTACACCACGGTGACGCCCAAGCGCTGGTGCAGGTGCTTGATTTCCATCTGCATGTGTTCGCGCAGCTGCTTGTCGAGGGCACCCAGCGGTTCGTCCATCAACACCAGTTGCGGCTCGAACACCAACGCGCGAGCCAGCGCCACCCGCTGCTGCTGGCCACCGGAAAGCTGGCCGGGGTAACGCTGGGCGAAGGCGTCGAGCTGGACCATGTTGAGCACACGCTTGACCCGCTCGCTGATGTCGGTCTTGCTCAGGTTGCGCACACTCAAGGGAAAGGCCAGGTTCTCGGCCACGGTCATGTGCGGGAACAGCGCGTAGTTCTGGAATACCATGCCGATGTCGCGCTTGTGCGGCGGCACGTTGTTGATCGAACGTCCAGCCAGCTGGATTTCGCCGGCGGTCGGTGTTTCAAAGCCGGCGAGCATCATCAGGCTGGTGGTCTTGCCGGACCCGGACGGGCCGAGCAAGGTGAGGAACTCACCCTTGCGGATATCCAGGTTGAGGTCCTTGACGATCAGCGATTCGCCGTCGTAGCTCTTCTGCACACCACGGAAGCTGACCAGCACTTCGCCGGTTGCAGCGCTCGAATTCACCTCACTCATACCCGCACCTTTTTGTTGGATGACTGCTGCATCCAAGCCTAGTGAAGGCGTAAGGCGGCGCAAATCGGGGGGGGAGAGAGATTGATATCAGCGTGTTGGAAGGCTTGGGGTAGGGATTGCCCTACAAGAATGGCGCTTTTGGATATGTGCCTGGAAGGTTAGACGTCATCGCGGGGCAAGCCCGCTCCCACAGGATTGGGAGTTGTGGGAGCGGGCTTGCCCCGCGATGCGATCAGCGCAATGTCGCATCTGGAACACTCACAACAGCTTGTGCTCCATCGCGTACTTCACCAACTCCGCCAGCGAATTCACATTGAGCTTCTGCATCAGCCGCGCTTTGTGGGTGCTGATGGTCTTGTTGCTCAGGGCCAGTTGCTGGGCAATGTCGTTGACGTTAGCGCCCTGGGCCAGGCGTTCGAACACCGAAAACTCGCGCTCCGACAGCAACGAATGCAAGGGCCGGGCATCGGTCAGGCCGACCTCGAAGACCATGCGGTCAGCCAGGTCCGGATCGATGTAGCGCCCCCCGCCCGCCACCCGCCGAATGGCGGTCAGCAGCAGGGCGGGATCACTGTCTTTGGTGGCATAACCAGCAGCACCGACCTTCAGAGCCCGCGCCGCCATCTGCGCTTCGTCATGCATCGACAGCACCAGGATCGCCGGTGGATTGTTCAGCGCACGAATCCGCGGGATCGCCTCCAGACCATTGACCCCGGGCATGGAGATATCCAGCAGCACGACCTCGCAGTCGGTATGGCGCAGGGCTTCCAGCAATTGTTCGCCGTTGCCGGCCTCTCCCACCACCTGCATGTCCTTGGCCAGGCCGATCAACTGCTTGATGCCTTCGCGGACAATGGTGTGGTCTTCGGCAACCAGTACTCGAATCACGCAATGCTCCTAATCCAGGGGGATGGCCACGCTCAGGCTGGTGCCCTCGCCCGGTTCGCTTTCCAAGGTCATGCGGCCGCCCAGCATCAACACCCGCTCGCGCATGCCGACCAGGCCGAATGAGCTTGGCCGGCTTTGTTCCAGGACAAAGCCGGCGCCGTCGTCGATCACCGTCAAGCGCAGAGCCTGGGCATCAAGGCTCAGGTTGATTTGCACAGTATGCGCCTGGGCATGGCGCATGACATTGGTCAGCGCCTCCTGCAGGATGCGAAACAGGCCGATGGCCTTGCCATCACTCAAGGGTGGCAGGTTTTCCGGCACCTGCACCAGGCAAGGTATCTGTGTGCGTGCTTCAAAGCGCCGCGCTTGCCACTCGATGGCCGAAGCGATACCAGCATCGAGGATCGGTGGGCGCAAGGCGGTGGCCACATCACGCACCAGTTGAAAGAGCTGGGCGATCAGGCGTTTCATGCTGCCCAGGCGCTCATTGAGGCCCGGGTCCAGTTCGGCGTAGGCCAGCTCGCACATCGATGTTTCCAGCTTCAGTACCGTCAGCATCTGTCCCAGTTCATCATGCACTTCCCGGGCGATACGGGCTTTTTCCTCCTCCCGAACGCTTTCCAGGTGCGCCGACAGTTCTCGCAGTTGCTCCTGGGAGCGGGCCAGCTCCAGTTCGACGCGCTTGCTCTGGCTGATGTCCCAGACCACTCCATCCCAGACCACTCGGCCATCTGCCAGGGTACGGGTACTGGCCTTGATATCGGCCCAGCGCTGTTCGCCCTTGAGGGTCAGGATGCGCCCTTGCCAGGACCAGTCGCTGTCGGTGGCCAGGGCCAGGTCCTGAACCCGGTGGTAATCAGCGCGGTCATCCGGATGCACCAGGTTGCGCAGGCCCATGTCCGGATGCTGCAACGCAGCCGGCGTGTAACCCACCAGAGCTTCACTGCCCTCACTGATATAGGGGAATTCCAGTTCGCCTTGCGCCGGGTTGCGCTCAAGACGAAACACCAGGCCCGGTACGTTGCCGGCAATGCCCTTGAGCCGCGCCTCACTCTCACGCAGCGCTGCCAGCGCACGCCGCCGTTCGGTAACATCGGTGAGAAACACCACCAGGTATTCGGCGTCGCGAAAACGCAGAAAACTCAGCGACACATCCACCGGCAACAGGCTGCCATCGGTACGCAGGCATTGGGTTTCAAAATGCTGGGGGGCCTCATCGCTGGCCCGGGCGCGCTTCCACAGATCAAGCCACCGGTCCATGTGCAGGTTCGGCTCGAAGTCGATCAGCGGCCGGTCAATCAGCGCCCCGCTGGCATAGCCCAGCATGCTTTCGGCCGCGCGGTTGGCATAGCGGACATGGCTGTCCCAATTGACCCAGAGAATTCCCACGGTGCTCTGGTCGATGGAAAACTGGCTCAGGCGCAGCGCTTCTTCGCGGGCCTGGCGCTGGGCCAGGGTATCGCGGGTGGCCAACAGGTTGTGTTCGAGCTGATGCAATTGTCGACGCTGCCAGATGACAATGGCCACGCAACCAAGCAGCAGCGCCGCCAGCAACAGGCCAAGATTTTGCCAGAAGCCCGGTGACTCGCTCAGTCGCGGGTACTTGGGCTCCAGCCAGCGCTGGTGCAGTTGTTCAAGGTCCTTGGCGGCAATCGCCTGCAAACCCCGCTCAAGTACTGCGGCCAGTTGCGGCCAGTCACGCCGCGAACCGACTCTGAGCAACTGCGGCAAACCGATATCCCCGACAACCACCAGCTCGCTGAACTCGCTTTCCCGTGACAGGCGGCTCAATTGCGCCTCATCCACCACGGCAAACCTGGCTTGCTCACTGAGCACCAACTGCAAGGCCTCACGCTCCTGCGGCACACCTTGCAGGTTGAGGTTCGTGTACGTGGCTCGCAGATAGTCGGCGACGGTGCTGGGCATGCGTACGGCCACCCGGTCAGTGCTGGCCAGCTTTTCCAGGTCCACCGCCACGGCGCCGGAACGCTGCCCGACGATCAGTTGCGGCACACGCATGTACGGATCACTGAACAACCACAGGCGCAAACCGGCGGGAGTCTGGGTCAGACCTGGAGCGAGATCGATTTCACCGGCCTGTAGCGCATGCTCCAAGGCCGCCTGGTCGGGAAAGTTGCGCCAGGTGAGGTCCAGGCCCAACGAACGGCCTAGCCAGTTCATCAACTCGACATTGACCCCGTAAAGCTGTTGCAAGCGCCGATCGAACTGGGCAAAGGGCGCCTGCAGTACCAGCCCGACCCGCAAGCTGCGATGCTGTTCAAGCCACTGCTGCTGGGCCGGCTCCAGCACAACCTGCGCAGGCGTGGCAGCGGAAGCCGCCCAAGCGATCAAGGGCGGGCAAAAACAGCCGATAAGCAACAGGCAGCGCAAAAGCTTCATCTGCACTCTCATCAAGGGTAGGACGGCCACCGAGCATGGCCGTCCCGAGCAAATACTATTAGGCTGCCGGTATTAATCTGGCCTGGATCGATTCATGTTCGCACTTTATCGCACGACGCTGCCGGCGTTATGCCTGTCATTGATACTACCTTGTACCGTACAAGCGGCCGCTGACGAAACGCCAAAGCCTGCTGCGGACAGTAAACCTGCCGCCGTCGAGCGTCAGCCATTGGCCGAACGCAGCCAGGAAGATGCCCTGGCCCTTGAGCGCCAAGTACCTCAAGCCGAACAGCAAACCCTGCAAGCCGGCAGCGACAGTTTCCTGGCCCTGTGGAAACCGGCCAACACCCCCGACCCTGAAGGCGCCCTGATCATTCTTGCCGGCGCGGGAGAGACTGCCGATTGGCCGAAAACCGTCGGCCCACTAAGGCACAAGTTTCCCGATGCAGGATGGCACAGCCTGAGCCTGGCTCAGCCGGACTTGCTCGGCGACAGCCCACAAGCACGTGTTGAAGCTGCGCCGGTACCTGCCAAGAAAGCTGAACAAGGCGAAAGTGCTCCGGTCAAGGACACCCCGGCCAATGCCAATACCAGTATCGAGCAGGCTACAGCGGCCGAGA
Organism: Pseudomonas tructae; assembly: GCF_004214895.1. Taxonomy (NCBI): domain Bacteria; kingdom Pseudomonadati; phylum Pseudomonadota; class Gammaproteobacteria; order Pseudomonadales; family Pseudomonadaceae; genus Pseudomonas; species Pseudomonas tructae. The sequence goes on from NZ_CP035952.1 coordinate 5,460,398, forward strand.
GCGAAACAAGCGAAAGTAGCGAACAGGCCAAGGCCCCGGTTGAAGATGACAAGGCCGATGCCGAACGTATCTTCGCCCGCCTTGATGCCGCCGTCGCCTATGCTCAACAACACAATGCCCGCAGCATTGTATTGCTCGGCAACGGCAGTGGCGCCTATTGGGCAGCCCGCTACCTGAGCGAACGGCAACCGGTGCAGGTGCAGGTGCAGAAGCTGGTGATGGTCTCAGCGCAAACGCCGGAACGCGCCGAACAGGGCCTGGATAGCCTGGCGCCGAGCCTGAAAGTGCCCACCGCGGACTTTTTCTACGCGGCCCTGCCCCAGGCAAAACGCGCGGCCGAGCAACGCCTACAGGCCAGTAAGCGTTTGAAGGACGCCAACTACCGCCAGATCAGCCTGACCGCCATGCCAGGCAACAGCGCAGCGGAACAAGAACAACTGTTCCGCCGCATCCGTGGCTGGCTCAGCCCGCAACAGCTCGACTAGAAGCCACGACGCTTGCGAATCACGGCGTAGGCCTGGTGCAGCTCACGGGTAAGTTCAGTTGCCTCGCGAACCTGCGCCGGGCTTGCGCCATTGCCCACCAGCTTGTCCGGATGGTGGCGGCTGAGCAGCCGCCGATAGGCTTGCTTGACCTGCCCGGCGTCGGTATCTGCATCTACCCCGAGCATGCGCAAGGCCTGTGGGTACCCCAGCGTGCCATCGGCCAGAACCGCCCTTTGCGGTTCATAGTCCAATGCCAGAGCCTGAACCTTGGCCGACGACCAACCCAGAGCCCGGCCCCACGTCAGCAATAACTCACGTTCGTGTCGGCCGGCCTGGCCATCGGCCCAGACCATGCGCCAACAGGCACGCAGCATGCCTTCGGCGGCGTGGGGCTGTTGCTTCAGGCGGCGCAGGTGAGCACCCAGGCGCTCCTTGCCGCGCTTGCCTCGATTGAAGGCGGCAATGGCCCGGCGCCTGGCCGGTTCGCTCATTTCCAGACGTTGCATTTCCACTCGCGCTTGCTGGATATGACCTTCGCCCACCCGCCCGTCGCTCTTGGCCAGACGCCCGAGCAGCACAAACAACACCTCGTCGTCGCGCATTACCGGCCGCCCGCCCAGGCGTTCACGCACATGCGCCCAACTGTGCAACTGCAAACGGCGATCCATCGCCTGACCCAGCAACGCCCCCAGCAAAGCCCCTGGAATACTGGCGATGGCAAAGCCTGCCCCGGCACCTATCACTGTGCTCGGCCACAACATGTCAGCGGTGCTCGGCGAGCAGTTGCTCGACTTCGGCCAGGCGCTCCAAAGTGCCAACATCCACCCAGTGCCCACGATAATGCTCACCACTGACCCGCCCGGCAGCCATCGCCTGACGCAGCAACGGCGCCAGCTTGAACGCCTCGGCCTGGCAATCGGCGAACAGTTGCGGGGCCAGCACAGCGATACCGCTGTAGGTCAGGGTATCGGCAGTCCCATCACTGACCTGACCTTGCTCCAGAGTAAAATCGCCTTTGTCATGATGGCCAGGGTTATCTACCAGCACCAAATGGGCTAACCCGTTGATGCTCTCGGGCAGACCAGCGAAGTCGTATTCGGTCCAGATATCGCCGTTGACCAGCAAAAAAGGCTCATTGCCCAGCAATGGCAGAGCCTTGAAGATGCCCCCACCGGTCTCCAGTGGCTCGCCTTCCGGCGAGTAGCTGATGCTAAGGCCCCAGCGTGAACCATCGCCCAGATGATCTTCGATCTGCTGCCCCAGCCAGGCATGGTTGATCACTACGTCCTTGAAACCGGCCGCCGCCAGCGCACGCAGGTGATACTCGATGAGCGGCATGCCAGCGACCGGCACCAGCGGTTTTGGGGTGTGCAGGGTCAGTGGGCGCATCCGCTCGCCTTTGCCTGCAGCGAGGATCATCGCTTTCATGGACGCGCTCCGGCTGCGGCCTGCAGGCTCTCGATCAGCTCATCGAGTTCGGCCAGCTCCGGACGACGGCTGATCACTTCATCTATATAGGCAAAGAATCGCGGCACGTCGGCCAGGTAGCGCGGCTTGCCATCACGGTGGCAGATGCGGGCGAAGATGCCGATAACCTTGAGGTGGCGCTGCACGCCCATCAGATCGCTGGCGCGGTGGAAACTTTCGAAATCGACCTGCACCGGGATGCCCTTGGCCTGGGCGCGCTGCCAGTAATCTTCAAGCCAGCCTTGTACTCGTGCCTGCGGCCAGCTCAGGAAGGCATCCTTGAACAGGCAGGTGATGTCATAGGTGACCGGCCCGTATACCGCATCCTGGAAATCCAACACGCCGGGGTTCGGTTCACTGTCCATCAGGTTGCGTGGCATATAGTCGCGGTGCACCAACACTTTCGGCTGGGCCAGGGCGCTGTCGATCAGCAGGCTGCTGATGCGCTGCCAGGCGGCCAGTTGCGCGTCGGTAAAACCCAGGCCCAGTTCGCGGCCCACGTACCATTCGGGAAACAGCTCAAGTTCACGGCGCAGCAACGCGACGTCGTAGCTTGGCAACGGTGCGTCCATTGGCAACTGCTGGAAGGCCAGCAGTGCGTCGATGGCGTCGTTGAACAGGGCTTCGGCATTGTCTGCGTTGATCACATCGAGGTAGGTCTGGGTGCCCAGGTCACTGAGCAGCAGGAAACCGCGCTCAAGGTCCTGGGCATGAATGACCGGAACATTGACCTTTGCACTGGCCAGCAGGTGAGCGATGTCCACGAACGGCCGGCAGTTTTCCTGCGGCGGTGGCGCATCCATGACAATAAAGCTGTGGCCTTCGGCCTGCCAGCGGAAGTAGCGGCGAAAGCTCGCGTCGCTGCTGGCAGCGGTCAGGCTACCCGCAGGAACCGCGCCCCAGCTCTGCTCATTGAACAGATTTGCCAGCTGCTCGGCGAGCCAGACTTCCAGGTGTTGCAAGCGTACATCGTGATCGGGCATTACAAGGGTCTCCGACGGCCCTAGCCGTCAAGCGGGTCATGCTTTATTATCCAGCATCTTTTTCAGACCATCGAGAGGCGTGCGGCCCCACACGCGGGCAGATGGCACGCAGGAAGCCCGGACTAATAAGATGGCATTGAAATCCCCCGCGTTTCGTAAAAAATTCCCGTTGCTGGTCACCGGCGGTTTGCTGGCGATGCAACCTCTGGCCACCCCATACGTGGTTGCCGCTGAGCAGTTCGACTGCCAAGTGTCTGCTGCCGGAGGCTGGGACTGCAAGCCCAAAACCCCTGCCGCCGCATTGCCGCCGCGCCCGGTGCACGTCGGTGCTGCCGTCAGTTCGTCCGCCGAAACGCCAGCCGGCTCCGCCGAGGTCGCCCAGGAACAGGCTCAAGGTCCTGCGCTGGTCACCGAAGCCGAAGGTCGCGTGTTGAAATCGCGCAGCCCCGATGCCAGTCACCTGGACTGGGTGCCACGTGATCAGCTCACCCCGGCCCAGCTCGCTGAAACCGGGCCATATTGCGCCGGTGCCTACATCGAGCCGACCCGTCCGGGCATGACTGATACCACGCCCAAAGACGAATCGCCGACCTATATCGGTGCCAAGGTCTCGCGCTACCAGCAGGAACAGCAGATCGCCACCCTCGCCGGTGACGTAGTCATGCGCCAGGGCAGCATGCAGGTGGAAGCCGACGAGGCCAACCTGTACCAGGCCGAGAACCGTGGCGAACTGAGCGGCAACGTGAAGATTCGCGACAACGGCTCGCTGGTCGTGGGCGACCACGCCGACATCCAGCTCGACACTGGTGAAGCCAAGGTCGACAACGCCGAATACGTGATGCACAAATCGCGCATCCGCGGCAGCGCCCTGTATGCCAAGCGTGCCGAGAACGCCATCATTCGCCTCAAGGATGGTACCTACACCACCTGTGAGCCGAACAGCAACGCCTGGCAGCTCAAGGGCAACAACATTACCCTGAACCCGGCCACCGGGTTCGGTACCGCGACCAACGTCACCCTGCGGGTCAAGGATGTGCCGGTGTTCTACACACCGTATATCTACTTCCCGATCGATGACCGTCGCCAGTCCGGCTTCCTGCCGCCGTCATTCAGCACCAGCAGTGATACCGGCTTCATGCTGGTCACGCCGTACTACTTCAACCTGGCGCCGAACTACGACGCCACCTTGTACCCACGCTACATGGCCAAGCGCGGCATGTTGATGGAAGGCGAGTTCCGCTACCTGACCAAGTCCAGCGAAGGGCAGTTTGGTGGTGCTTACCTGAATGACAAGGACGATGATCGCAAGCTGCAGACGGACTACAAAGACCAGCGCTGGATGATCAACTGGCAACACAAGGGTGGCCTTGATGAGCGCCTGATGACCGAAGTCGATTACACCGACATCAGCGATCCGTTCTACTTCCAGGACCTGGAGTCGGATCAGATTGGTGTTGAAAGCAAGGACTTCATCAACCAGCAAGGTGCATTGACCTGGCGTGGCGACAGCTATACCGCGCGTTTGAATGTGCAGGCCTTTGAGCTGGCGACTATCTCCCAGATCACCCCTTACGACAGGCTGCCGCAGATCAGCTTCAACGGAATGCTGCCGTATCATCCGGGTGGCTTTGACTTTAGTTATGAAACTGAAGCAGTCCGATTTGACCGAGATCTGAAAAACGATCTGGTTTTTGACAAAGATGGCAATCCTGATACCTCTGCTGGGGTCGTGACTGACGCATTTGGTAGCGTAATCGGTGGCAGACGACTTGACGAAAACGTTTTTGGCCTTGCCCGCGCCAACGGTACCCGCCTGAATGCGGCACCGAAGATCAGCCTGCCGCTCACTGCGACTTATGGCTACTTGACGCCTTCAATCAAGTACATGACCACTCACTACGACCTTGACCTCGATGGTAAAGGCAAGAGCGATCTGGCAAACGCAAGCCAGGCAACACGAGACCTGCAGGGTGAATTCAGCAGCACCCAGACTCGCAACGTCCCCATCTTCAGCGTCGACAGCGGCCTCTACTTCGACCGTAACACGCAATGGTTCGGCAAAAACTATCGCCAGACCCTGGAGCCGCGACTGTACTACCTGTATGTCCCTTATGAAGATCAGAAGGACATCCCGATTTTCGACAGCGGCGAAAACACGTTCAGCTATTCTTCACTGTTTCGCGACAACCGGTTCTCCGGGGTTGACCGTATCGGCGACGAGAACAAGCTGTCGCTGGGCGTGACTAACCGCTGGATCGAAGAAAACGGCTTTGAGCGTCAACGCCTCAGCGTTGGCCAGGCACTGTACTTCAAGGACCGCAAGGTTCAATTGCCGGGTATCTCGTTCGAAGACCGCAAGGATGCTCAGTCCGACGTATCTCCGTACGCGCTTGAGTACGAGTACCGCTTCAACCGCGACTGGCGCTTCAACTCCGATTTCAACTGGGATCCGGATAGCCGCAGCACCCGTTCGGGCAGCGCTATGTTCCATTACCAGCCTGAAGACAATGTCAACAAAGTGGTCAACCTCGGCTACCGCTACCGTAATGACATGGTCACCTACAACAGCACCACCGGTCGCTGGCAGGTAGGTGGCGGTGACTACGGAACGCCAGGCGATCCGAACTACGTCAAGGACTACTACAAGATCCAGCAGCATGACTTCTCGGTCATGTGGCCGATCGTTCCTCAATGGACGGCAATTGCGCGCTGGCAGCATGACTACAACCGCAACCGTACCCTGGAAGCCTTCGGCGGTTTCGAGTATGACAACTGCTGCTGGAAACTGCGCCTGATCAACCGTTACTGGATCGATTACGACGATTTCAACCAGGCAGTTCCGCAAAACGAAAAAGGCGACCACGGCGTCTTCCTGCAGATTGTGCTGAAAGGCCTCGGCGGCGTAGTGGGCAACAAGGTCGAGTCGTTCCTCGACCAAGGCATTCAAGGTTATCGTACTCGTGAAGACCAAGCTTACTGATTGTCTGCGCCCGCTGTTGCTGGGCGCAGTATTGCTGAGCGGCGCGGCGCATGCCGCTCCGCAACCCCTGGACAGCGTTGTGGCCATCGTCGATAACGACGTGGTGATGAAAAGCCAGCTGGACAGCCGCGTGCATGAGGTCCAGCAGACCATCGCCAAGCGTGGCGGCGGCGCGCCGCCCGCCGGCGCGCTGGAGCAACAGGTGCTCGAGCGCCTGATCGTCGAGAACCTGCAACTGCAGATCGGCGACCGCTCAGGCATTCGCATCACCGACGAGGAGCTGAACCAGGCCATCGGCACCATTGCCCAGCGCAATGGCATGAGCCTGGAGCAGTTCCGCGCGGCCCTGGCACGTGACGGCCTGTCGTATGACGATGCCCGCGAGCAGGTGCGTCGCGAGATGATCATCAGCCGCGTGCGTCAGCGCCGGGTTGCTGAACGTATCCAGGTCTCGGAGCAGGAAGTGAAGAACTTCCTTGCCTCGGAGCAGGGCCAGATGCAATTGTCGGAAGAATGGCGACTGGCCAATATCCTGATCCCGACGCCGGAGAGCGCCAACGCGGCGCAGATCCAGGCGGCGGCCAACAAGGCCGGCGAGGTGTACTCGAAACTGAGGAGCGGCGCTGACTTCGCTCGGATGGCAATCGAAAACTCCGCCAGCGAAAATGCCCTGGAAGGCGGCGAAATGGGCTGGCGCAAAGCCGGTCAGTTGCCACCTGACTTCGCCAGGATGCTCAGTAGCCTGAGCGTCGGCGAGATTACTCAGCCGCTGCGTATTCCTACCGGCTTCATCATCATCAAGATGCAGGAAAAGCGCGGTGGTAGCGAAGCGATGATGCGCGACGAAGTGCATGTGCGCCACATCCTGATCAAGCCAAGCGAAATCCGCAGCGAAGCGGCGACCAAAGAGCTGGCACAACGGCTCTACGACCGCATCCAGAATGGCGAAGACTTCGCCGAATTGGCGAAGAGCTTCTCCGAGGATCCGGGTTCGGCCCTCAATGGCGGCGACCTGAACTGGGTCGATCCGAGCGCCCTGGTGCCCGAGTTCCGCGAGCAGATGGCCAACGCCCAACAGGGTGTGGTGACCAAGCCGTTCCAGACTCAGTACGGCTGGCACGTCCTCGAAGTAATGGGCCGCCGCGCCACCGACAGCACCGAGCAAGCCCGCGAGCAACAAGCGATGAACGTGCTGCGTAACCGCAAGTACGACGAAGAACTGCAGACCTGGTTGCGTCAGATCCGTGACGAAGCCTATGTCGAAATCAAGCTTCCTGGCGTCGATCAGGCCGCGCAGTGAAACCTCAGCGCTTCGCCCTCACACCCGGCGAACCAGCCGGCATAGGTCCCGACCTGTGCCTGCTGCTCGCCGCGCAAGCCCAGCCGCACCCCCTGATTGCCATTACCAGCCGTGACCTGCTCGCCGAGCGGGCCACGCAGCTGGCTGTGGCAGTCACGCTGCTACCGGTAACTCTCGACGCACTCCCCGACCAGCCTGCGCCAGCAGGTAGCTTGTACGTCTGGGATACGCCATTGCAGAAACCGGTAGTCGCTGGCCAGCTGGACAAGGCTAACGCCGCATTCGTGCTGCACACCCTGACCCGTGCAGGGCAAGGCTGCCTGGACGGGCACTTCGCCGGAATGATTACCGCCCCAGTGCACAAGGGCGTAATCAACGAAAGCGGCATCGCCTTCTCTGGCCATACCGAATTCCTCGCTGACCTGACCAGCACCGAGCAAGTGGTGATGATGCTCGCGACCCGCGGCCTGCGCGTGGCCCTGGTGACCACTCACCTGCCCCTGCGCGAGGTTGCCGACGCCATCACCAGCGAGCGCCTGGAACGGGTCACACGGATCCTGCATAGCGACCTGCAACACAAGTTCGGCATTGCCAACCCGCGCATCCTGGTCTGCGGCCTCAACCCGCATGCCGGCGAAGGTGGCCATCTGGGCTTTGAAGAAATAGACACCATCGAACCGACATTGGCGCGCCTGCGCCGCGAAGGCATGGACCTTCGTGGCCCGCTGCCCGCCGACACCCTGTTTACCCCCAAATATCTGGAGCACTGCGATGCAGTGCTGGCGATGTACCACGACCAGGGCCTGCCCGTGCTCAAGTACAAAGGTTTCGGCGCTGCGGTCAACGTGACCCTGGGCCTGCCGATCATCCGTACGTCGGTCGACCATGGCACCGCCCTGGACCTGGCCGGCAGCGGCAAGATCGACACCGGCAGCCTGCAAGTCGCCCTGGAAACCGCCTACCAGATGGCCGAGACCCGAAAATGACCGAGCAATACCAACACAAGGCGCGCAAGCGCTTTGGCCAGAACTTCCTGCACGACGCCGGGGTCATCGACCGTATCCTGCGCTCGATCCACGCCAAAGCCGGCGAGCGCATGCTGGAGATCGGCCCGGGCCAGGGCGCCCTGACGTCCGGCCTGCTGGCCAGCGGTGCGCAACTGGACGTGGTCGAACTGGACAAGGACCTGGTACCGATCCTCAATCAGCAGTTCGCTGGCCGCGACAACTTCCGCCTGCATCAGGGCGATGCACTGAAGTTCGACTTCAACACCCTCGGCGCAGCCCCCAACAGCCTGCGCGTGGTCGGCAACCTGCCGTACAACATCTCCACCCCGCTGATCTTCCACCTGCTGGCCAACGCCGAGCTGATCCGCGACATGCACTTCATGCTGCAGAAGGAAGTGGTCGAGCGTCTGGCCGCAGGCCCGGGTGGTGGCGACTGGGGCCGTCTGTCGATCATGGTGCAGTACCATTGCCGGGTGGAACACCTGTTCAACGTTGGCCCAGGCGCATTCAACCCGCCGCCCAAGGTCGACTCGGCAATCGTACGCCTGGTCCCGCACCAGACCCTGCCGTTCCCGGCCAAGGACCATCGCCTGCTGGAACGCATAGTGCGCGAAGCCTTCAACCAGCGTCGCAAGACCCTGCGCAACACCCTCAAGGCCCTGCTCAGCAGCGAAGCCATCGAAGCCGCCGGCGTCGATGGCAGCCTGCGCCCGGAGCAACTGGACCTCGCCGCGTTCGTGCGCCTGGCCGACAAGCTGGCCGAGCAACAGGGCGCAGCGTAAGCCTGCCCAAGGCCAGTCATGCCCGCATGACTGGCCTGCCACCCCGCCGATAGCCTAGACTGACGCCATCGCCGTATCCGCGTCTGTTGCCAAGGCCCCTTGCATGTCTGATCCCCGCTACCAGATCGACGTCAGCGTCGTGACCCGCTATCTCAAAGAACAATCCGACCCCGAAAACGATCGTTTCGCCTTCGCCTATACCATCACGGTGAAGAACAACGGTTCTGTGCCCGCCAAACTGATGTCACGGCACTGGCTGATCACCAACGGTGATGGCCATGTCGAAGAGGTCAAGGGCGCCGGCGTGATCGGTCAGCAACCGCTGATCGATCCCGGGCAAAGCCATACCTACAGCAGTGGCGCGGTGATCAGCACCAAAGTTGGCGCCATGCAGGGGAGCTATCAGATGTTTGCCGAAGACGGTAAGCGCTTCGACGCAGTCATCGCGCCGTTCCGCCTCGCCGTCCCCGGAGCCCTGCACTGATGGCGGTTTACGCAGTCGGAGACCTGCAAGGCTGCCTTCAGCCACTCAAATGCCTGCTTGAGCGGGTTGCCTTCAACCCGGCAGTCGATCGCTTGTGGCTGGTCGGAGACCTGGTCAACCGCGGCCCTGAGTCACTGCAGACCCTGCGCTTTCTCTACTCGATCCGCGAATCGCTAGTGTGCGTGCTGGGCAACCATGACCTACATCTGCTCGCCGCCTGGCACAACATCGAACGCCTGAAAAAAAGTGACACCCTGCGTGAGATTATTGATGCCCCGGATGCCGACGACTTGCTCGACTGGTTGCGCCGGCAAAAGCTGTTGCATTATGACGAACAACGCGGAGTAGTTCTGGTGCATGCCGGCATCCCGCCGCAGTGGACCCTGGGCAAGGCCCTGGAGTTGGCAGGTGAAGTCGAGGAAGTGCTGCGCGACGACAACCGCTTCAAGCCCTACCTCGACGGCATGTACGGCAACGAGCCGAACAAGTGGAGCAAGGACCTGAGCGGCGTGACCCGCCTGCGGGTGATCACCAACTACTTCACCCGCATGCGCTTTTGCACCAGCGAAGGCAAGCTCGACCTCAAGGGCAAGGAAGGCGCCGACACCGCCCCCCCCGGCTACAAGCCGTGGTTCGCACACAAAGGCCGCCGCTCACGGCATGTGAAGATCATCTTCGGTCACTGGGCAGCCCTTGAAGGCCGCTGCAAGGAGCCCGGAGTCATTGCCCTGGACACCGGCTGCGTGTGGGGCGGCGCCATGACCCTGTACAACGTCGATACCGGCGCATTTCATCGCTGCGAATGCACCGACGAAGGCAGCCCGCGAACGCAACCTGCGCCAGCGCAACCGGCTAGAATAAACGACCAGTCCTGAAGGAAACCGTACCTATGAGCGAATTCAAACGCATCCCTCCCGAGCAGGCCCAAACGCTGCGCGAGCAAGGTGCGGTCGTGGTCGATATTCGCGACCAGCCAACCTTTGCCCTCGGTCATATCACCGGCTCGAAGCACCTGGACAACCACTCGGTAGCGGACTTCATTCGTGCTGCCGATCTCGATGCACCCACCGTAGTGGTCTGCTATCACGGCAATTCCAGCCAGAATGCTGCCGCCTACCTGATCAGCCAGGGCTTTTCCGACGTCTACAGCCTCGACGGCGGCTTCGAACTGTGGCGCAACACGTATCCTGCAGAAACCGCCCAGGGCACTGCCGAATAATTTTTTTCATCTCCCGCAGCCCGCGTCCTGAGCGGGCTCGCGCCTGACCAGACGAACGGTCACGGCGAACTTCATGTACAACCGCCCTTGACCTCCCTGATTACCAACTATCCTTAAGCCCAGGCCATCCAAAAAGGGGAGAGCCGGTACACCGGCGTGCGGGTCATCGGTAGCGAGTTCTAGGTGTTCTGGGGGGTATACAGCAGTCGGCAGTGCCGATTGCATGCCAGCATCAACTGACTGATCCGGCGTCGGCTCCACGTATCGAGCGAGGTGACGTCATGAGTATCTTTAGCCACTTCCAACAACGTTTCGAGTCCACCCGTCAGGAAGAACTTTCGCTGCAAGAGTACCTTGAGCTCTGCAAAAGCGATCGCAGCGCTTATGCCTCGGCGGCCGAACGCCTGTTGATGGCTATCGGCGAGCCTGAGCTGGTCGACACCTCGAACAATTCCAGGTTGTCGCGTATCTTCTCCAACAAGGTGATCCGCCGCTATCCAGCCTTTGAAGACTTCCATGGCATGGAAGAATGCATTGACCAGATCGTTTCCTACTTCCGCCATGCGGCCCAGGGCCTGGAAGAGAAGAAACAGATCCTTTACCTGCTTGGCCCGGTCGGGGGCGGTAAATCCTCCCTGGCTGAGAAACTCAAGCAGTTGATGGAGAAGGTACCCTTCTACGCCATCAAGGATTCACCCGTATTCGAATCGCCGCTGGGGCTGTTCAATGCCACTGAAGATGGCGCCATTCTCGAAGAAGATTTCGGCATACCACGGCGTTACCTGAACACCATCATGTCACCTTGGGCGACCAAACGGCTTGCCGAGTTCGGTGGCGACATCAGCCAGTTCAAGGTGGTCAAACTCTACCCGTCGATTCTCAACCAGATCGCCGTGGCCAAAACCGAACCGGGTGATGAGAACAACCAGGATATTTCTGCCCTGGTGGGCAAGGTCGATATCCGCAAGCTCGAGGAATACCCGCAGAACGACGCCGATGCCTACAGCTACTCGGGCGCACTGTGCCGGGCCAACCAGGGCCTGATGGAATTCGTCGAAATGTTCAAGGCACCGATCAAGGTGCTGCACCCGTTGCTGACAGCAACGCAGGAAGGCAACTACAACAGTACCGAAGGACTCGGTGCGATCCCCTACTCCGGGATTCTGCTCGCCCACTCCAACGAATCGGAATGGCACACCTTCCGCAACAACAAGAACAACGAAGCCTTCATCGACCGGATCTATATCGTCAAAGTACCGTACTGCCTGCGGGTCAGTGACGAGATCAAGATCTACGACAAACTGTTGTTCAACAGTTCGCTGGCCAAGGCGCACTGCGCACCCGACACCTTGAAAATGCTGGCACAGTTCACCGTGCTGTCGCGCTTGAAAGAGCCGGAAAACTCGAACATCTACTCAAAAATGCGTGTCTATGACGGGGAGAACCTCAAGGACACCGATCCCAAAGCCAAGTCGATCCAGGAGTACCGCGACTCCGCTGGGGTCGATGAAGGGATGAATGGCCTGTCGACCCGTTTCGCTTTCAAGATTCTGTCGAAGGTATTCAACTTCGATCCACATGAAATCGCCGCCAACCCGGTGCACCTGCTTTACGTACTGGAACAGCAGATCGAACAGGAACAGTTCCCGGCCGAAGTACGCGAACGCTATCTGCGCTTCCTGAAAGAGTACCTGGCACCGCGCTACATCGAGTTCATCGGCAAGGAAATCCAGACCGCTTACCTGGAGTCCTACAGCGAATACGGGCAGAACATCTTCGACCGCTACGTGCTGTACGCCGACTTCTGGATCCAGGATCAGGAATACCGCGACCCGGAAACCGGCGAGATCCTCAATCGCATCGCCCTCAACGAAGAGTTGGAGAAGATCGAGAAGCCGGCCGGCATCAGCAATCCGAAGGATTTCCGCAACGAGATCGTCAACTTCGTGTTGCGCGCCCGGGCCAACAACAACGGCAAGAACCCGACCTGGCTCAGCTATGAAAAACTGCGGGTGGTGATCGAGAAGAAAATGTTCTCCAACACCGAAGACCTGCTGCCGGTCATCAGCTTCAACGCCAAGGCCAGCAAAGAGGATCAACAGAAACACAACGACTTCGTCACCCGAATGGTGGAACGCGGCTACACGGACAAGCAAGTTCGGCTGCTCTCGGAATGGTACCTGCGGGTCAGGAAATCGCAGTAAGCGGCAAGTGACAAGCCGCGAGCTGCAAGCTGCCCAGCGCCGCCCCCTGAGGCCGGCGTACCAGCTTGCAGCGGCGGTGGCTGCTCTTTCTTGCAGCTTGAGGCTTGTAGCTGCATCCAGTCACCGGAGGGACCATGAGCTACGTAATCGACCGACGCCTGAACGGCAAGAACAAGAGCACGGTCAACCGCCAGCGCTTTTTGCGGCGTTACCGTGACCACATCAAGAAAGCCGTCGAGGAGGCCGTGAGCCGCCGCTCCATCACCGACATGGAGCATGGCGAACAGATCAGCATCCCCGGCCGCGACATCGACGAACCGGTGCTGCACCATGGCCGCGGCGGCAAACAGACCGTGGTACACCCGGGCAACAAGGAATTCACCGCCGGCGAACATATCGCCCGCCCACAAGGCGGCGGTGGCGGAGGCGGCCGCGGCAAAGCCGGCAATTCCGGCGAAGGCATGGATGAGTTCGTCTTCCAGATCACCCAGGAAGAATTCCTCGAGTTCATGTTCGAAGACCTCGAACTGCCCAACCTGGTCAAGCGTCACCTGACCGGTACCGACACCTTCAAGACCGTGCGCGCCGGCATCAGCAACGAAGGCAATCCGTCGCGCATCAACATCATCCGCACCCTGCGCTCAGCCCATGCCCGACGCATCGCCCTGTCCGGCAGCAGCAGGGCGAAATTGCGCGTGGCCCAGGAAGAACTGGCGCGACTGAAGCGGGAAGAACCAGATAACTTCGGCGATATTCAGGAAATTGAAGGGGAAATCGAACGATTGAGTGCGCGCATCCATCGCGTACCCTTCCTCGATACGTTCGACCTCAAGTACAACCTGCTGGTCAAGCAACCCAACCCCAGTTCCAAGGCGGTGATGTTCTGCCTGATGGACGTTTCCGGCTCCATGACCCAAGCCACCAAAGACATCGCCAAGCGCTTCTTCATCCTCCTGTACCTGTTCCTCAAGCGGAACTACGACAAGATCGAAGTGGTGTTCATCCGCCATCACACCAGCGCCCGCGAGGTGGACGAAGAGGAGTTTTTCTATTCCCGGGAAACCGGCGGCACCATCGTCTCCAGCGCTCTGAAGCTGATGCAGGAAATCATGGCCGAACGCTACCCGGCCAATGATTGGAACATCTATGCGGCCCAGGCCTCGGACGGTGACAACTGGAACGATGACTCGCCGATCTGCCGCGAAATCCTCACCAATCAGATCATGCCGTTCGTCCAGTACTACACTTACGTCGAGATCACCCCTCGCGAACATCAGGCATTGTGGTACGAGTATGAACGTATCGGCGAAGCCTTTGCCGATACGTTCGCCCAGCAGCAGCTGGTGTCGGCCGGCGATATCTATCCGGTCTTCCGTGAACTCTTCCAGCGCAGGTTAGTGACATGACCGCTAGAGAGCAGAAGCGCCACCCCATCTCCACCGGGTCCGAATGGACATTCGAACTGATCCAGGCCTATGACCGGGAAATCAGCCGCCTGGCCGAGCGCTATGCCCTGGACACCTACCCCAACCAGATCGAAGTGATCACCGCCGAGCAGATGATGGATGCCTACGCATCGGTCGGCATGCCCCTGGGTTATCACCACTGGTCCTACGGCAAACACTTCCTCAGCACTGAAAAGTCCTATAGCCGTGGCCAAATGGGCCTGGCCTATGAGATCGTGATCAACTCCGACCCCTGCATTGCCTACCTGATGGAAGAAAACACCATCTGCATGCAGGCGCTGGTAGTCGCCCATGCCTGCTACGGGCACAACAGCTTCTTCAAGGGCAATTACCTGTTCCGCACCTGGACCGATGCCAGTTCGATCATCGACTACCTGGTGTTCGCCAAGCAGTACATCACTCAGTGCGAGGAGCGCCATGGCATCGATGCCGTGGAAGACCTGCTCGACTCCTGCCACGCCCTGATGAACTACGGCGTTGACCGCTACAAACGGCCCTACCCGATCTCCGCCGAAGAGGAGCGGCGCCGGCAGAAGGAGCGCGAAGAACACCTGCAAAAGCAGATCAACGACCTGTGGCGCACCATCCCCAAGGGGGCCGACAAGAACAGCGATCGCGACAACGCACGCTTCCCGGCCGAACCCCAGGAAAACATCCTCTACTTCATTGAAAAGCACGCACCATTGCTCGAACCCTGGCAGCGCGAAATAGTGCGCATCGTGCGCAAGATCGCCCAGTACTTCTACCCGCAACGCCAGACCCAGGTCATGAACGAAGGCTGGGCAACCTTCTGGCACTACACCTTGATGAACGACCTGTACGACGAAGGCCTGGTCACCGAAGGCTTCATGATGGAGTTCCTGCAGTCGCACACCAGTGTGGTGTTCCAGCCCGGTTTCGACAGCCCCTACTACAGCGGCATCAACCCGTATGCCCTCGGCTTTGCCATGTACCGCGACATTCGCCGCATGTGCGAACACCCCACCGAAGAAGACCGCCGCTGGTTCCCCGAAATCGCCGGCAGCGATTGGCTGTCGACCATCAAGTTCGCCATGAGCAGCTTCAAGGACGAAAGCTTCATTCTTCAATACTTGTCGCCCACGGTAATCCGCGACCTCAAGCTGTTCAGCATCCTCGATGACGATCAGCGCGAAGACCTGCTGGTGCCGGCGATCCACGACGAAAGTGGCTACCGGATCATCCGTGAAACCCTGGCCGCCCAGTACAACCTGGGCAATCGCGAACCCAACGTGCAGATCTGGAGCATCGACCGCCGTGGCGACCGCTCCCTGACCCTGCGCCACCAGCAACACGACCGCAAACCCCTGGGCGACTCCACCGAGGAGGTCCTCAAGCACCTGCATCGCCTGTGGGGCTTCGATATTCACCTGGAGACCCTGCAGGGCGATCAGGTGATGAAAATCCACCACGTGCCGCCCAGAGGCGAGCATGGCGAAGCGGACTACGGCCGCCTCGATCTGGCTGTAGTGCACCTCTAGCACGCCCTCCGTTGCTGTCAGACAGGTTATCCTGTGGCATCAACGGAGGTTTCACATGCAGATCTACAAAGTCGGCGGCGCCGTACGCGACCGTCTGCTCGGCAGGCCGGTCAGCGATATCGACTGGGTTGTCGTCGGTGCCACGGCCGAACAAATGCAAGCCCAGGGTTATCGACCGGTTGGTGCGGATTTCCCGGTATTCCTGCACCCCCAAAGTGGCGAGGAGTACGCTCTGGCACGTACGGAGCGCAAAAGCGGACGGGGCTATGGCGGCTTCACGTTTCACGCCAGCCCAGAAGTGACCCTGGAAGAAGACCTGATCCGCCGCGACTTGACCATAAACGCCCTGGCTGAAGATGAACAGGGGCAGGTTTACGATCCGTACAACGGCCAGAGAGACCTACATGACCGCATCTTGCGTCATGTATCCCCGGCGTTCGCCGAAGATCCTCTGCGTGTACTCCGTGTTGCCCGCTTTGCCGCACGGTACGCCAGCCTGGGCTTTAGCGTGGCCCCGGAAACCCTCGAACTGATGCACCAACTCAGCGAATCGGGCGAGCTGCAGGCCCTGACCGCCGAGCGCAGCTGGAAAGAAATTGCCCGGGCCCTGATGGAAGATCAACCACAGGTTTTCATCCAGGTCTTGCGCGATTGCGATGCCCTCAAGCAGTTGATGCCGGAGCTCGATGCGCTGTTTGGCGTACCGCAGCCGCGAGCCCATCACCCGGAAATCGACAGCGGCATCCACACCCTCTCGGTGCTCGAACAAGCGGCCCTGCACCAACACTCCCTGAGCGTGCGCTGGGCGTGCTTGCTGCATGACCTGGGCAAAGGCCTGACTCCTGAAGAGGAATGGCCACGGCATATCGCTCACGAGCAACGTGGGCTGAAGCTGATCAAGGCAGTGAACCAGCGCTTCAAGGTGCCCCGTGACTGCCAGGAGCTGGCTCTGCTGGTGGGCGAGTACCACACCCACTGCCATCGGGCACTGGAACTGAGGGCCTCGACACTGCTCGAACTGCTGCAAAGCTTCGACGTGTACCGTCGGCCGCAGCGTTTCGAGGAGTTTATCGCTGCTTGCGAGATGGATGCCCGCGGCCGCAAAGGGCTAGAGCTGCGTGATTATCCACAGGCGGCGTATCTGCGCGGCGCAGCGGCGGCGGCGCGGGCAGTGCAAGTCCAGCCTCTGGTGCAGAGGGGCTTGACCGGGCAGGCGCTGGGCGAGGCGCTCAAGGGCGAGCGGCTGAAGGCATTGAAGGCTTACAAGGACAGCGCGGGGCGTTGAGGCCATCGCGGGGCGATGCGGCGATCCGACTTGCCCCCGCGATTGAAACTAGATACCGGTCAACTGCCGCCCACGCCACTCGAACGGCACAGGCGCCAGCACCTGCTCGATCTGCGCCTCGGCCCACAACTGGCCCATGGTTTTAGCGGCACCCGGGTGCATCAGCTGCGGCGCAATCAACGCCAGCGGCCACAGCACAAATGCGTTCTTGAGAATCTCCGCCCGTGGCAATACCAGCCCGTCAAAGCTGCCATGCAGATCGTTGTACATCAGCACATCGATATCCAGTGGCAGGCCCTTGCGCTCTGGTGCATAGCGGCCATTGTCGGCCTCGATGAACTTGAGCCGACGGTCCAGTTCCATCAACGGCATATCGGTCAACCCGGTCACCACCAGATTGAAGAACGGGCCGCTTTTGATTCCCACTGCCTGGCTTTCGAATACTGCCGAACACTGCAGGTCCTGCAAAAAAACAGCCAGCGCATCCAGCCCCGCCGTCAAATGCCGCTCACGCTCGACATTGCTGCCAAGGCCAAGGTAAACCCTGTTCAGAGACATCCGCGCTCGATCTCCACACCCACCCCACTGGCAGCAGGCACTGCACCCGGCTTGGTCAGTTTCAGGCGCAACCAGGGAATCTGGAACTCACTCATCAGCACCGCCGCCAACCGCTCGGCGAAGGTTTCCACCAACTGGAACTCGGATTGCTCGGCAAATGCCTGGATACGCGCCGAAACACTGGCATAGTCCAGGGCCAGGGTCAGGTCGTCACCGGCCGCTGCCGGACGGTTGTCCCAGGCAAAACTCAGGTCCAGACGCAGGCACTGGCGAATTCCGCGCTCCCAGTCATAGGCGCCGATCACGGTATCGACTTCCAGCCCCTCGATGAACACTCTGTCCAAGCACTTCTCTCCACAGCACGACAAGGGCGACTTGCGCCGTTAGAATCAGGGCGTCCTCGCCCGGAATGGTTAGCATGTTTTGGTTACTGGCGCTGTGCGCCTACCTGCTCGGCTCTCTGTCCTTTGCCATCGTCCTCAGCCGCCTCAATGGCAGCCCTGACCCGCGCATGAGCGGTTCAGGCAATGCCGGTGCAACCAACATGCTGCGCCTGGCCGGCCGCAAACTGGCGGTCCTGACCCTGCTTGGCGACCTGTGCAAGGGCCTGTTGCCCGTGCTGATCGCCAATCTTGCTGGCCTCGACCTGCAGCAACAGGCCTGGATCGGCTTGTGCGCAGTGATTGGCCATCTGTTCCCGGTGTACTTCCGCTTTCGCGGCGGCAAGGGTGTCGCCACCGCCGCCGGTATGCTGCTGGGGCTTTACCCGCCAGCCGCCCTGCTGGCCATCGGTGCCTGGCTGCTGACCTTCTACCTGACCCGTACCAGCTCGCTGGCGGCGCTGATCGCAACGCCCCTGACCCTGCCGCTGCTGGCCTGGCGCGAGCCCGAAGCACTGTTGCCGATCAGCGTACTGACCGTGCTCATCGTCTGGCGTCACCGCGGCAATCTACGCGACCTTTTCGCCGGACGCGAACGGCATTTCTGAATCCTGCCCATGAGCGCCGCTCAACCTCACAGCGGCGTCAGCTGCTCCATTGGCCAGCGCGCCTGCACGCTGATCGCCAGGCTTTCCTGCTGGCCGGCAACCAGACGCTGGCATCCCGCGTAGGCAATCATTGCGCCGTTGTCGGTGCAAAATTGCGGCCGGGCGTAATACACATTGCCTTTGAGGCCAGCCAGCATGTCTTCCAGCGAGGCACGCAAGGCCTTGTTGGCGCTGACGCCCCCCGCGATCACCAGGCGTTTGAGCCCGGTCTGCTTGAGGGCGCGCTTGCACTTGATGGTCAAAGTGTCCACCACTGCCTGCTGGAAGGCCAGCGACACGTCGCAACGGGTTTGCTCGCCGTCGTCTCCGGCACTCTGGCACTGCTGCCAGGTGTTGAGGGCGAAGGTTTTCAAGCCGCTGAAACTGAAATCCAGCCCCGGACGGTCGGTCATCGGTCGCGGGAACACGAAGCGCCCAGGCACGCCCTGGGTCGCCAGACGGGCGATCTCCGGGCCTCCCGGGTAGGGCAGCCCCATCAGCTTGGCGGTCTTGTCGAACGCTTCGCCGGCAGCGTCATCGAGGCTCTCGCCAAGCAGTTCGTACTGGCCGATGCCATCGACCCGTACCAGTTGGGTATGCCCACCCGACACCAGCAAGGCGACGAACGGAAATTCCGGCGGCTGCTCTTCGAGCATCGGCGCCAGCAGGTGACCTTCCATGTGATGCACACCAAGGGCCGGAATGCCCCAGGCAAAGGCCAGGGCCTGGGCGCAGGAAGCGCCCACCAGCAAGGCGCCAACCAGGCCGGGACCTGCGGTGTAGGCGATGGCATCGATCTCGGTGGCGACGCAGTCGGCTTCAGCCAGCACCTGACGGATCAAGGGCAGCATGCGCTTGACATGATCTCGCGAGGCCAGCTCAGGTACCACTCCACCATAGACGCGGTGCAGGTCGATCTGACTGAACAATGCATCGGCCAAAAGGCCGCGCTCGCTGTCGTATAATGCGACGCCGGTTTCGTCGCAGGATGTTTCCAATCCCAGTACTAGCATGGGTCCGTGCCTTGTTGAGGCTGAATTCGAAGGCGCGCATGATAGTCCCCACTCCCGACGCCGACCAGCGGTTTTCGATCAGAGGCTTTGCATTCCGGTCAGCTAAGGGTTAACATCCGCAACCCTTAAAAACCGACGTTCTCCAGCGCACATTTTTGCCACGAGTTCGTTGACCCCGGTAATGAATGAAGGTAGCTCTGGATGCCAGCCGTCAAAGTTAAAGAGAATGAACCCTTCGACGTAGCTCTGCGTCGTTTCAAGCGCTCCTGCGAAAAAGCCGGTGTTCTGGCTGAAGTTCGTAGCCGCGAATTTTACGAGAAGCCGACTTCTGAGCGTAAGCGCAAAGCAGCAGCCGCTGTTAAACGTCACGCCAAGAAAGTTCAGCGCGAACAGCGCCGCGCCGTTCGTCTGTACTAATACAGACGTTCGTCGCAAGCTTCTGCCTCGCCCGGCCTAAAGCCGGGCTGCCGGCAGTCGTTGTTTGAACCTTTGGCCTTCGGGCCCGAGGCGTCCTGCTGCCTAGCAGCATGGGCAACCTGCCTGAATCGTCAGAACTGGCCGCAACGCCAGCTGTGCACGTCCTTCCTGACGAGCCTTCACCGGCTGCAGACGAGCACGTCTTTCCGAATTTTGTGTTACGCCATTCGACATCGCTCGAATGCGCAGCCGTTCCCGCCGCATTAGCGATTACACTTGCTTATCGCCTGATGATGAGAATGCCATGGCCGGGCTGATTCCCCAGAGTTTTATCGACGACCTGCTAAACCGTACCGACATCGTCGATGTGGTGAGTTCGCGCGTGCAGCTGAAAAAAGCCGGCAAGAACCACACCGCCTGCTGCCCGTTCCACAAGGAAAAAACCCCGTCTTTCAGCGTCAGCCCCGACAAGCAGTTCTACTACTGCTTTGGCTGTGGCGCTGGCGGCAACGCCCTTGGCTTCATCATGGACCACGACAACCTGGACTTTCCCCAGGCCGTCGAGGAACTGGCCAAGGCTGCCGGCATGGAGGTGCCCCGCGAAGAAAGCGGCCGCGCCCACAAACCCCGACAACCCGTCGACTCGCCGCTGTACCCGCTGCTTGAAGCGGCCGCCGAGTTCTATCGCCAGGCATTGCGCAGCCACCCGACACGCAAATCGGCCGTCGACTACCTCAAGGGCCGCGGCCTGTCCGGTGAGATTGCCCGTGATTTCGGCCTGGGTTTCGCCCCGCCTGGCTGGGACAACCTGTTCAAGCACCTGAGCAGCGACACCCTGCAGCAAAAGGCCATGATCGACGCCGGACTGCTGATCGAGAACGCCGAGTCCGGCAAGCGCTACGATCGCTTCCGCGACCGGGTGATGTTTCCGATCCGCGACAGTCGCGGCCGGGTCATCGCCTTCGGTGGCCGGGTCCTGGGCGATGACAAGCCCAAGTACCTGAACTCCCCGGAAACCCCGGTGTTCCACAAGGGCCAGGAGCTGTACGGGCTGTACGAAGCGCGCAAGTTCAACCGCAACCTCGACGAAATCATCGTGGTCGAAGGCTACATGGACGTCATCGCCCTCGCGCAGCAAGGCCTGCGCAACGCGGTGGCAACCCTGGGCACAGCGACCAGCGAAGAACACCTCAAGCGCCTGTTTCGCGTTGTGCCCAGCGTGCTGTTCTGCTTCGACGGCGACCAGGCCGGCCGCAACGCTGCCTGGCGCGCCCTGGAGGCAACGCTTTCAAGCCTGCAGGATGGGCGCAAGGCACGCTTTCTGTTTTTGCCCGAAGGCGAAGACCCGGACACCCTGGTACGCGCCGAGGGCACCGACGCATTCCGCGCCCGCATCAACCAGCACGCGCAGCCGCTGGCCGACTACTTCTTCCAGCAACTGACCGAGGAAGCCGACCCGCGCTCGCTTGAGGGCAAGGCGCATATGGCCACCCTTGCCGCACCGCTGATCGAAAAAGTGCCCGGAGCCAACCTGCGCGCACTGATGCGCAATCGCCTCAAGGAAATCACCGGGCTGGACAACCAGCAGGTCGAACAACTCGCGCACAGCGCGCCGACCCAAGCGCCACCCAGCTACGACCCTGGTATCGATTACGACGCCATCCCCGACTACACGCCGGATTACGGCGATTTTCACCAGCCCGAGTACACACCACCGCAGCAACAATGGGCACCGAACAAGGGCGGCAAGAAAAAATGGGACGGCAAGCCCTGGGACAAGAAGGGTAAACCCTGGGAGCGCAATGGCCAGCGTCAGGATGCGCCGCCACGGGTGCCGGCTTCGGTAGAGCCACCGACCTTGAGCGCCCTGCGCACCCTGCTGCATCACCCGCAACTGGCGAAAAAGGTCGAGGACGCCAGCCACCTGGCCGCCGAAGAACACGTCTATGCGCAACTGCTGGTGGCCCTGCTCGAGGCGTTGCAGAAAAATCCTGAGCTACGCTCATTACAGCTGATCGCCCGCTGGCATGGCACCGAACAGGGCCGCCTGCTCAGGGCATTGGCAGAAAAGGAATGGCTGATCGATGCCGATAACCTTGAACAGCAGTTTTTCGACACCATAACTAGCTTGTCCGCTCGCCAACGCGAGCGCAGCCTGGAACATTTGCTCAGGAAAGCACGTCAAAGTGACTTGAGCGCAGAGGAAAAAAATCAGCTGCGTGACCTGTTAAGCCGTAATGTTCCCGCACAAACCCCGACCTCAACTGGCGCGTGAGGTCCTAGCTCGGGTATAATCCTCGGCTTGTTTTTTGCCCGCCAAGACCTTCAGTGGATAGGGTGTTATGTCCGGAAAAGCGCAACAGCAGTCTCGCATCAAAGAGTTGATCACCCGCGGTCGTGAGCAGGGCTACCTGACTTACGCGGAGGTCAACGACCACCTGCCAGAGGATATTTCAGATCCGGAGCAGGTGGAAGACATCATCCGCATGATCAACGACATGGGGATCAACGTATTCGAGAGTGCTCCGGATGCGGATGCCCTTTTGTTGGCCGAAGCCGACACCGACGAAGCCGCAGCTGAAGAAGCTGCCGCGGCGTTGGCGGCTGTGGAAACCGATATTGGTCGCACGACTGACCCGGTACGCATGTACATGCGTGAAATGGGTACCGTCGAGCTTCTGACCCGCGAAGGCGAGATCGAAATCGCCAAGCGGATCGAAGAAGGTATTCGTGAAGTCATGGGTGCTATCGCCCACTTCCCGGGTACTGTCGAGCACATCCTCTCCGAATACGACCGCGTCACCAGCGAAGGTGGCCGCCTGTCCGACGTCCTCAGCGGTTATATCGACCCGGACGACGGCATTGCGCCGCCTGCCGAAGTGCCGCCGCCCGTCGACCCGAAAGCACCGGCCAAGGCTGAGGCTGACGACGACGAGGAAGAGAAGGAAGGCGACGACGAAGAGGAAGAGACCGAAAGCGGTCCCGATCCTGAAGTCGCTCGTCAGCGTTTCGGCGCCGTTCAGGATCAACTGAACGCGACCCTCAAGGTTCTGAAAAAGAACGGCCGCAGCCACAAGGACAGCCTCAAGGCGATGCTCGATCTGGCTGAGCTGTTCATGCCGATCAAGCTGGTACCCAAGCAGTTCGAAGCGCTGGTTGAGCGCGTTCGTGGCGCCCTGGATCGCCTGCGTCAGCAAGAACGCGCCATCATGCAACTGTGCGTCCGTGACGCCCGCATGCCGCGCGCCGACTTCCTGCGCCTGTTCCCGAGCAACGAAATCGACCAGACCTGGGCCAGCGACCTGGCCAAGCGCAGCACCAAATGGGCTGCCGCCCTGGGTGAGAAAAGCGACGCTATCGTGGCATGCCAGCAGAAGCTGATCGACCTCGAAAGCGAAACCGGCCTGACCATCGCCGAGATCAAGGACATCAACCGTCGCATGTCGATCGGTGAAGCCAAGGCTCGTCGTGCCAAGAAAGAAATGGTCGAGGCCAACCTGCGTCTGGTTATCTCGATCGCCAAGAAATACACCAACCGCGGCCTGCAGTTCCTCGACCTGATCCAGGAAGGCAACATCGGCTTGATGAAGGCGGTGGACAAGTTCGAGTACCGTCGTGGTTACAAGTTCTCGACCTATGCCACCTGGTGGATTCGCCAGGCGATCACCCGTTCGATCGCCGACCAGGCCCGCACCATCCGTATTCCGGTGCACATGATCGAGACGATCAACAAGCTCAACCGTATTTCCCGGCAGATGCTGCAGGAAATGGGTCGCGAACCGACCCCGGAAGAGCTGGGTGAGCGCATGGAAATGCCTGAGGACAAGATCCGCAAGGTATTGAAGATCGCCAAAGAGCCGATCTCCATGGAAACCCCGATCGGTGACGACGAAGACTCGCACCTGGGCGATTTCATCGAAGACTCGACCATGCAGTCGCCAATCGATGTGGCCACGGTCGAAAGCCTCAAGGAAGCGACCCGTGACGTGCTCTCCGGTCTGACCGCACGCGAAGCCAAAGTGCTGCGCATGCGTTTCGGTATCGATATGAACACCGATCACACCCTCGAAGAGGTCGGCAAACAGTTCGACGTGACCCGTGAGCGGATCCGTCAGATTGAAGCCAAGGCGCTGCGCAAGCTGCGCCATCCGACGCGAAGCGAGCATCTGCGCTCCTTCCTCGACGAGTGACGACAAACCCCGGCCCAGGCCGGGGTTTTTCTTTCCGGCGAACGGCGCTTTTAAGCCTTTGCCCACTACCCCGACGCTTGAATGCCCGTCTACACTCGAATCATTCCACCTGTGTGACGAGGCCGTTATGCCCCGAATGCCGGCCCTTCTGTTGGCTCTCCTGCTCGTCTGGAGTGCAACGGCCGGCGCCCTGACCCTGACTGACGAAGAACAAGCCTGGCTCAGCGCGCATCCGCAGTTGCGTCTAGGCATCGATGCATCCTGGCCACCATTTGAATACCGGGACCAGGACGGTCGCTACCAGGGATTGGCCGCCGACTACATAGCCCTTATCCAGGAACGCCTGGGTGTGCAGTTCAAGCCGATCGAACCGATCAGCTGGACCGCCGTCCTTGAACAGGCACACCAGAACAAGCTCGACCTGTTGCCCGGCATCATGTCGACCCCCGAGCGCCAGAGCTTCCTGGCCTTTACCCGCCCCTACCTGGATTTCCCGATCGTTATCCTGGCCCATGAAGGTGGCCCGCAACCGCGCACGATCAAGGACCTGTACGGTTTGAAAATCGCCGTGGTGGAAAACTACGCGCCCCATGAACTGCTGCGCACCCATCACCCGGACCTCAACCTGGTGGCCTTGCCCAACGTCAGTTCGGCATTGCAGGCACTGGCGACCGATGAAGTGGACGCTGTGGTGGGCGACCTGGCCTCGAGCATCTGGAGCCTGCGCCAGCTCAAGCTCGATGGTCTGTATGTCAGTGGTGAAACGCCCTACCGCTATCAACTGGCAATGGCTGTGCCACGCCCGCAGAAAATCCTGGTTGGCATCCTCGACAAGGTCATGGCCGACATGACCCCAGAAGAAATCAGCAATATTCAGGAGCGCTGGGTCGGCAAGGTGCTCGATCACCGCACGCTCTGGTACGACCTGTTGATCTACGGCCTGCCTGCCCTGCTGTTGATGGTGGCGATCCTGGCCGCAGTGATCCGTGTCAATCGCCGTCTGAGTTCGGAAATTTCCCGGCGCATCGCCCTGGAACAGGAACTGCGCAGCAGCGAGTATCACTACCGTGGGCTGATCGAAAGCCTTTCAGCCATTGCCTGGGAAGCCGACGCCAACGATTTTACCTACAGCTACGTCTCGCCCCATGCCGAAGACCTGTTGGGGTATCCCTTGAACCAATGGCTGCGCCCAGGCTTCTGGCGCAGCATCATTCACCCGGACGACGCACTCTGGGCCCAGGCCTATTGCGATAGCGAGACTGCCGCCGGGCGCGACCACAGCCTGGACTACCGGGTGATTCGCGCCGATGGTCGCAGCCTTTGGGTACGCGACATCGTCAGCCTGATCGAGCACGGGCACAAACCGGTGATGCGCGGGCTGATGATCGATATCAGCGAAACCAAGAATGCCGAGGAAGCCCTGCGTCTGTCAGAACAGAAGTTCGCCTCGGTTTTCCAGCAATGCCCGGACATCCTGGTCATTGCCCGCCTCAGCGACGGTTGCTTACTGGAGGTCAACGAGGCCTTCGAAGAGCAGATCGGCCTGAGCCCGGCGCAAGTGCTGGGCCGCACCGCGACCGAGCTTAATATCTGGGGGATCGACGGCGTAGGCCCCGACCTGCTCAAGCGTTTGCAGGCAGGCAGCATCCGCAACCTGGAAATGCTCTTCCGGCGCAGCAATGGCCAGGTGTTCACCGGCCTGACCTCTGCCGAGACCTTCCAGCTCGACAGCACCCCCGCACTGGTCGTTGCAGTACGCGATATCAGCCAGCTCAAAGAGACCCAGGAGCAGTTGCAAACCTCCGAAGAGAAGTTTGCCAAAGCCTTCCACGCCTCCCCCGATGGCCTGCTGCTGTCGCGCCAGAGTGACGGGCTACTGATCGAAGTGAACGAGGGTTTCTGCCGCCTGACCGGTTTCGACACCCACATGTCACTGGACCACACCGCGCTGGACCTGGGTATCTGGGTCGACCTCAACGAACGTCGCCGACTGCTGGAGATGCTCCAGCGCGATGGTTTCGTACGTGACTTCAGCTGCCATATCCGCCGCAGTGACGGTCAGATCCGCTTGTGCGAACTGTCTGCCAGGCCGCTGCCGATCGCTGGCGTCGACTGCATGCTGACCATTGCCAGGGATATTACCGAACGCCATCTGATGCAAGAAAAGCTGCAACTGGCTGCCACAGTGTTCGAGAACACCGCCGAGGGCGTGCTGATCACCGACACCGACCAACGCATCAGTGCGGTCAACCGTGCCTTTAGTGAAATCACTGGCTACAGCGAGTTCGAAACCCTGGGCCAGACCCCGCGCCTGCTGGCGTCTGGTCAGCATGACAGCGCCTTTTACGTGGCCATGTGGCACCAACTGACCGCTGAAGGTCATTGGCAAGGCGAGATCCACAACCGCCGCAAGAACGGCGAGATCTACCCCTGCTGGCTCACCATCAGCGCGGTACGCAACACAGAGCGGGTCATTACCCACTTTGTCGCGGTGTTCGCCGACATTTCCAGCCTCAAGCATGCCCAGGCCAAGCTCGACTACCAGGCCCATCATGACCCGCTCACCGGCCTGCCCAACCGTACGCTGTTCGAAAGTCGCCTGCAGGCTGCGCTCAATTGCGCCCAGGCGTCACAGCGCCAGGGTGCGGTGCTGTTTCTCGACCTTGATCGCTTCAAGCACATCAACGACAGCCTCGGCCATCCGGTCGGCGACCTGCTGCTCAAGGGCATCGCCCAGCGCCTCAAGGAACAGGTGCGCGACATCGACACCGTGGCGCGCCTGGGTGGCGACGAGTTCATCATCCTGCTGCCCGGCCTGCACCAGCCCAGCGATGCCGAGCATATCGCGCACAAGCTGCTGGCCTGCTTCGGTGCACCGTTCCAGGCTGGTGAGCACGAGTTCTTCACCAGCGCCAGCATCGGCACCAGCCTCTACCCACAGGACGGCACCGACGTCGCCTCACTGATCCGCAACGCCGATGCAGCCATGTACCGCTCCAAAGCCAAGGGGCGTAACCGGGTCGAGTCCTACACCCGTGACCTTACCGCCCAGGCCAGCGAGCGCATCGCCCTGGAGCACGAACTGCGCCGGGCCATCGAGCGCAATGAGCTGAGCCTGTGCTACCAACCCAAGTTCAGCCTCAAGACCCAGAGCCTGGTAGGCGCCGAAGCGCTGATCCGCTGGAGCCACCCGACTTTTGGCGACGTGCCACCGGAGCACTTCATCCCGCTGGCCGAAGAGAACGGCATGATCCTGCAACTGGGCGACTGGGTGCTCGAACAAGCCTGCCGGCAAATGCAGGACTGGAAACACAACTACATGGCGTTCGGCCCGTTATCGGTCAACCTGGCCGGCGCCCAGCTGCGCCAGCCAAGCCTGGTCAAACGCATCGAACAGCTGCTCAGAACCCACCAGCTCAAGGCTGGCGACCTACAACTGGAGATCACCGAGAACTTCATCATGAGCCAGGCCGAAGAAGCCCTGGCCATCCTCCATCAACTCAAGCACCTGGGGGTGCAACTGGCGATCGACGACTTTGGCACTGGCTATTCCTCACTGAGCTACCTCAAGCGCCTGCCGCTGGACATCCTCAAGATCGACCAGTCGTTCATCCGCGGCCTGCCCGATGACCCTCACGACGCTGCCATCGCCCGCGCCATCATCGCCCTGGGGCGCAGCATGCAGCTGACCATCATTGCCGAAGGCGTCGAAAGCCAGGCCCAGCAGAGATTTCTCGCGGCGGAGGGCTGCGAGCAGATCCAGGGCTACATCGTCAGCCTGCCGCTGCCGGCCAGCGAATTTGCCGAGACGTTCCTTCGCATAGCACTTTCAGATCTTTCGGATAGCACAGCCTGGAAACCCTCGTTATAATCCGCGTCCACTGGGGCCTATAGCTCAGTTGGTTAGAGCAGGGGACTCATAATCCCTTGGTCGCAGGTTCGAGTCCTGCTGGGCCCACCACCTTCAAAGCCGCGCACTGCGCGGCTTTTGTCGTTTTTGGGAAAGCTGAAAGGCTGACCATTTCGCTCCAGTGTCCACAAAGCGTCCACACAGGCGCTCAGCGATTCAGAGGCCCCTGCTTTTTCCGTCACATCCTCCTCACGCCTCCTGTAAGACTCGAAGCGCAGCTGATGCCAGAAAACCCGATCGGCTTTTCTGTTCGGGATGATTCTTTACATAGCTATCGATGCGCTGCAGCAGGAACTCCGGCAGAGACGCATTGAACCGCACTGACTTGCCCAAGTACGGCGTCACATCAAAATCAACGACTGCCCACACACCGCCCGCATAGTCGGGATTATCGATATGGACATCAATAGCCTGGCCCTGAGGCAGTGGCTCCTCGTCGGCGACCAGTGACTCGAAGTGCAGGGCCAAAGCCTCCTGGACATTGTCCAGCGCTTCTTCGACGGTTGTACCTGAAGAGAAGCAGCCCGCAACATCCGGCACAATCACGCCATAGTCTGAATCGGGGTCTTTATGAATGACGACTGGAAATTTCATGAGCGCTCCTGAAGGAGAAGTGTTCCCCAGCCCCTCAAGGGTGGCTGTTTGATAGCTGCCAGCCTCACTTGAGGCCAGCGGTTTTCAATATGTTGTTCAGCGTCCCTTTCGGTAAATCGCTCTTGGGATGCGGGACTGTCACCCTGCCGGGTCTGGTTGGATGCTTGAAGTGGTGGTGACTACCTCTCACCCCGACCTCTTGCCATCCATCCGCCTCAAGTAACGCGATAATCTCCCTACTTCGCATGCAGTCTCCTCGCGCCCAATCGTGTGTAAATTACACACCGCGATAAACTACAACAAGAAATCTATACACACGATACACAATCATGTCAATTTATTAGGGGCAGATGAATCGCCCTTTGCCAACCTGACACACTGTCAGCTACGCAGCTCAGCAGCCCACAACCCTGGCGTCTTGCCATAGTGACGCTGAAACAACGCAATGAATGCCGACACCGAGTCGTAGCCCAGCTCGTTGGCCAGCGCCGTGACACTCATGCCCTGGGCCAGCAACGGCAACGCCGCCAGCAGGCGCAGGCGTTGGCGCCATTCGCGGAACGACAACTGCGTCTGCGCCTGGAACAGCCGCACCAGGGTGCGCCGCGAAGCGCCGACCTGCTGCGCCCAGTCTTCAATGCTGCGGTTGTCTGCAGGGTTGGCCTGTAAGGCTTCACTGATACGCCGCAAGCGTGGGTCACTGGGCAGCGGCAGGCCGAACGGCGCTTCGGGTAATTCGCGTAACTCATCGACCAACACCTGCAGCAGCCGCGCCTGGGCGCCTTGCGCAGGATATTCAGGCGCAAAGCTGCTGGCCTTGGCGATCAGCTCGCGCACCAGCGGCGTGACTTGCAGCACGCCACAAGGACGCTGGTAGCCATTGAGCAGCGAGTCGTCCAGGTACAGCCCGCGAAATTCGATGGCCTGCTCGCTATAGGCGGTGTGCTCGACCCCCGCAGGTATCCACAACGCACATTGCGGCGGCAACAGGTAGCTGTGGTGCTCGGTAACCACCTGCATGATTCCGGCGCTGGCGTAGGTGAACTGCACCCAGGGATGTCTGTGCATCTGCACCCGATGACCGGCCGGGATGACAAACATGCGCCGGTAAACCGGGCCCGGCAGCTGCTGGCAGTCCAGCAGCGGCGGCACTTCACTGGTTTGTCTCGTTGACGGCACCACCTGTCTCCTTTGCTCAAGTGAGCCAACAAAGGCCGATGATAGCCTGCGCCCGGCTTCGTTGAACAACCCTTGGAGAGACCGATGAGCAGCCATGTGCGTGAAAACCGTTTGAGCGTGCCCGCCATCCAGCAGCGCAAAGGCGCTGGCAACCTGGTGGTACTGACCGCCTACAGCATGCCAATGGCGCGCTGGGTAGATGCCGAGGCTGACGTGATCATCGTTGGCGACTCGGTGGGCATGGTCCTGTACGGCATGCCCAGCACCCTGGGGGTCACCCTGGACATGATGATTGCCCACGGCCAGGCAGTGATGCGTGGCTCTCAGCGTGCCTGTGTAGTGATCGACCTGCCATTCGGCAGTTACCAGGCCTCGCCCGAACAGGCATTCCTCAGTGCCGCCCGACTGCTGCGCGAGACCGGTGCCCAGGGCGTCAAGCTTGAAGGCGGCGAAGAACTGGCCGAGACCGTAGAATTTCTCACCCGCCGTGGGGTTCCGGTAATGGCCCATGTTGGATTGATGCCGCAGCAGGTCAACTGCCTGGGCGGTTTCAAGGCCCAGGGCCGCGATGAGCAGAGTGCCACGAAAGTGCGCCAGGATGCCCTGGCCATGCAGGCTGCGGGCGCTTTTTCGGTGGTGCTGGAAGGCATCGCCGAACCTCTGGCCCGGCGTCTGAGCGAGGAACTGGCAATCCCTACCATCGGTATCGGTGCTTCGCCTGCCTGTGATGGCCAGGTGCTGGTTACTGAAGACCTACTTGGCCTGTTCGGCGAATACCAACCACGCTTCGTCAAACGTTTTGCCGACCTGCAGCCGCAAATTGCCCAGGCCCTGGCAAGCTATGCCCGGGAAGTGCGCGACGGCAGTTTTCCCCAGGCCGAGCACTGCTTCAAGGCCCGTTGAGCACGGGCGCCTTGCCCAAGGGTGAGGGCAATGGATAGGCTATCGCGCTTATTCCATGAGCCGCGCAACGCGGCTCTCGCCAGAGAGTGCCCATGTCCGCCAGCCGCCCCGTCGCCCTCGACGAAATCGATCGTCAGTTGATCTCGCTGCTGCAGATCAACGCCCGCGAAAGTGTTGCCACCCTCGCCCGGCAACTGGGCATCGCGCGCACCACGGTGACCTCGCGCCTGGCCCGCCTGGAAAAGACCAAGGTCATCAGCGGTTACGGCGTGCGCCTGGGCCAGCGCTTGATCGACGGCGGTCTGCAAGCCTATGTCGGAATCAAGGTGCAGCCACGCTCGGGCAAGGACGTGGTCCGGCGCCTGAGCACCATGGGCCAAGTGCAGCAATTATGCGCAGTCAGTGGCGAGTTCGACTACGTCGCCTGGCTGCGCAGCGATTCACCCGAGCAACTGGACCAGTTGCTCGATCAGATCGGCAGCGTTGAAGGGGTGGAGAAAACCACCACCTCGATCATTCTCAGCAGCAAGGTGGATCGCGGCCAGCCGGTTTGAAACACCAGGCAATCATCCACCCGGATGAGCCGTTGTCACACGTATAGGCTGGTGACAGCCACACCGCTTGACGGTGGAGGATAACGCCCACAGACTATACGCAGGTAACGTATAAAAGATGGAAGCCCTTTTTGTCGAACTACCGGCCTTTGCTCGCTACCGTTGCGACTACCTGGATGACCAGGCTTTCAGGGCCTTGCAGTTCATCCTGCTGCTCAACCCCCACGCGGACTCGGTCATTCAGGGCACAGGCGGCCTGCGCAAGATGCGCTTCGCCGATGAACAGCGGCATAAGGGAAAACGCGGCGGCACGCGGGTGATCTACTACTGGTGGAACAGTGGTCAGCAGTTCTGGTTGTTCACCTTGTATGGCAAGGATCAGCAAGACGACCTGAGCGCGGCTCAACGCCAGTTGCTCAAACAGATGCTCGATCAGGAAATCGAGGCGAGGACATAAAATGACGCGCAATATTTTTTCCGAACTGAACGAAGGCTTCGATGCCCTTGCCCAGGAGCGTCAAGGCAAATTGACCCTGCGCTCGCACAAGCTGCAGCTCACCGAGCTGATGGACGTTTGCGCCGAAGAGCTCGTAGCGATTCGCGAACGGCTCAACATGTCCCGTGCGGTATTTGCCATGTACCTGCGCACCAACGTTCGTACGCTGGAAAACTGGGAACAGGGAAGAGCTCGCCCCAATGCCCAGGCAATGACCTTGATTCGATTGGTGGAAAAATACCCGGAAACCGTCGAGCATTTGGCTGCACTCACCTGACCCGTCATTCAGCAGCATTTCTTCGTCATAACGACAAAAATAAAACAAAAACGACGACACTCTGCATCTTAATAACGTAATCCCCACCCCCTAGAATGACCGCCAGCGTTTTCTATACTCAAGCTCCGCACCCCGCGCAGCGCCTGGCAAGGTCACCTATGAACAAGAACAATCGCCACCCCGCCGACGGCAAGAAACCCATCACCATTTTTGGCCCGGACTTCCCGTTCGCTTTTGACGACTGGATTGAACACCCCGCAGGTCTGGGCAGCATCCCGGTTGAACGCCATGGCGAGGAAGTGGCGATCGTCGGCGCCGGCATTGCCGGGCTGGTGGCAGCCTACGAATTGATGAAACTGGGCCTCAAGCCTGTAGTGTACGAAGCCTCGAAAATGGGCGGCCGCCTGCGTTCGCAAACCTTCGAGGGCACCGACGGGATCATTGCCGAGCTGGGTGGCATGCGCTTTCCAGTGTCGTCTACGGCGTTCTATCACTATGTCGACAAGCTTGGCCTTCAAACCAAGCCCTTCCCCAACCCGCTGACACCCGCCTCGGGTAGCACGGTCATTGACCTGGAAGGCCAGACCCACTACGCAGAAAAGCTGTCCGACCTGCCCAAGCTGTTCCAGGAAGTGGCCGACGCCTGGGCCGATGCCCTGGAAGACGGCTCCCGCTTTGGCGATATCCAGCAAGCCATCCGTGACCGTGATGTGCCGCGCCTGAAAGAGCTGTGGAACACTCTGGTACCGTTGTGGGACGACCGTACTTTCTACGACTTCGTCGCCACTTCCAAAGCCTTCGCCAAGCTCAGTTTCCTGCACCGCGAAGTGTTCGGCCAGGTCGGCTTCGGCACCGGCGGCTGGGATTCGGATTTTCCCAACTCGATGCTGGAAATCTTCCGCGTGGTCATGACCAACTGCGACGACCACCAGCACCTGGTGGTCGGCGGCGTCGAGCAGGTGCCACTGGGCATCTGGCGCCACGTGCCGGAGCGATGCGCCCACTGGCCGGCCGGCACCAGCCTGAGCTCGCTGCACCGCGGCGCGCCACGCCCTGGAGTGAAGAGCATTGCCCGTGACAGCGACGGGCGCCTGGCGGTGACTGATAACTGGGGCGACACCCGCCATTACGCCGCCGTGCTGACCACCTGCCAGAGCTGGCTGCTCACCACCCAGATCGAGTGCGAAGAATCGCTGTTCTCGCAGAAGATGTGGATGGCCCTGGACCGTACCCGCTACATGCAGTCGTCGAAGACCTTCGTCATGGTCGACCGGCCATTCTGGAAGGACAAGGACCCACAGACCGGCCGCGACCTGATGAGCATGACCCTGACCGACCGCCTGACCCGTGGCACTTATCTGTTCGACAACGGCGACGACAAGCCCGGGGTGATCTGCCTGTCCTACTCGTGGATGAGCGATGCGTTGAAGATGCTCCCGCATCCGGTGGAAAAGCGCGTCAAGCTGGCCCTCGACGCCCTGAAGAAGATCTACCCCAAAGTCGATATCGCCGGGCACATCATCGGCGACCCGATCACCGTGTCCTGGGAAGCCGACCCGCACTTCCTCGGCGCCTTCAAGGGCGCGCTACCCGGCCATTACCGCTACAACCAGCGCATGTACGCGCACTTCATGCAGCAAGACATGCCGGCTGAACAACGCGGTATCTTCATTGCCGGTGACGATGTGTCCTGGACCCCGGCCTGGGTCGAAGGTGCGGTACAGACTTCGCTCAATGCGGTGTGGGGTATCATGAATCACTTCGGTGGGCAGACCCACCCGGACAACCCAGGCCCGGGCGATGTGTTCCACGAGATCGGACCGATCGCCCTGGCCGACTGACGGGAGAATCACCATGCGCATCGCCCTGTTCCAAGGCGAACCGCAACCACTGGACGTCCCCGGCAATCTCGAGCGCCTGCACCAGCAGGCGCAACTGGCCGCAGCGCGCGGCGCCGAGTTGCTGGTGTGTCCGGAGATGTTTCTCAGCGGTTACAACATCGGCAGCGAAGCCGTGGCACGTCTGGCCGAGGCCGAAGACGGCCCCTCGGCCATGGCCGTGGTGGAAATAGCCCAGAGTCATCGCATCGCCATTGCCTACGGCTACCCGGAGCTGGCTGAGGACGGCCAGGTCTTCAACAGCGTGCAGTTGATCGACGCCCATGGCAGCAGCCTGTGCAACTACCGCAAGACCCATCTGTTCGGAGGCCTGGACCGGGCGATGTTCAGCCCCGGGCCAGACCACTTTCCGGTGGTCGAGCTCAACGGCTGGCGCCTGGGCCTGCTGATTTGCTACGACATCGAGTTCCCGGAAAACGCCCGACGCCTGGCCCTGGCCGGGGCCGAGCTGATCCTGGTGCCGACGGCGAACATGGTGCCCTTCGACTTCATTGCGCAGATCACCGTGCGCGCCCGCGCGTACGAGAACCAGTGCTATCTGGTGTATGCCAACTATTGCGGCAGCGAAGGCGAGATCCACTATTGCGGACAGAGCAGTATCGTCAGCCCGGATGGCAGCATCCTGGCCATGGCCGGCCGCGACAGCGCATTGCTGAGCGCGGACCTGGAACTGCAGCAAGTGCACCAAGGGCGAGCCAACACCCCCTACCTGCATGACCTGCGCCCCGCGCTCTACCGTACGGCAGGTCAATAATCCGCTAGCATGACGGTTCTCTTATCTGCGGAACTGTCATGCCCAGCGCCCTTCGCCTCCTGACCCTCGACAATGGCCTGCAGGTCACCCTGCGCCACGCCCCGCGGCTCAAGCGCTGCGCTGCGGCGGTGCGGGTCCGGGCCGGCAGCCATGACGCACCACCGGCATGGCCGGGCCTGGCGCACTTTCTCGAACACCTGTTTTTTCTCGGCAATCAACGCTTCGCCCTGGAAGACGGCCTGATGCGCTACGTGCAGCATCACGGCGGCCAAGTGAATGCCAGCACCCGTGAACGCACCACCGAGTTCTTCTTCGAAGTGCCGCC
This sequence comes from Pseudomonas tructae, assembly GCF_004214895.1. Taxonomy (NCBI): domain Bacteria; kingdom Pseudomonadati; phylum Pseudomonadota; class Gammaproteobacteria; order Pseudomonadales; family Pseudomonadaceae; genus Pseudomonas; species Pseudomonas tructae. The sequence goes on from NZ_CP035952.1 coordinate 5,495,654, forward strand.
AGCAGCCTTTTCTGGTGGCCTCGAGCGCCTGTGCGAGATGCTTGCGCACCCTTGCTTGGAGCTTGAACGGCAAGTGCGTGAACGGGAAGTGATCCATGCCGAGTTCATTGCCTGGTCGCGCAACCCTCAAGCACAGCGGCAGTTTGCGTTGCTTCAGAGCGCAGGCAGTGATCATCCGCTGAGCGCTTTTCATGCGGGTAACCGTTACAGCTTGCAGGTTCGAAGCCAGGCGTTCCAGGCGGCGCTACGGGATTTTCACCGGTTGTTCTATCACGCCGGGCAAATCACCTTGAGCCTGAGCGGACCACAAAGCCTCGACGCACTGGAGTCTCTGGCGCACCAAAACGCGCAAGTGTTCAGAGCCGGGACGCAAGTGCAGCAATCACTACCGCCGAGTTTCAACAGCCAAGCTCCGCTACGGCTTCAAAGCGAGCGGCAACTGGATGTGCTGTATCCGTGCGAGCAGCTTTGCGCAGGCTTTGAACACGCTATCGACTTTCTTACGACCTGGCTAAGCAACACCCAGCCTGGCGGCTTTCCGGCGACCCTGCGAGAGCGAGATTGGCTGGCACAGTTCGCATTTTGCTCACTCTACAGTTTTGCCGGCCAGACCCTGCTGCATGCAGGCATGACACTCACAGATGCCGCCGATGCCGAGCAGGCGTATGCACTGCTGGGCGACTGGCTGGCGTTCTTGCGAACGACTGACTTGAGCAGCATCAATCAGGAATATGGCCGCTTGCAGCAGTGCCGCGAACTCAGCGCCGGCGCAGTGGAACTGGCGCGCCGGGATAGCGCCGGGCAACCCTTCCGGGCACTGGACGAGCAAGGGCTCGCGGCGCTTGGGTTGATACTCAGGACAATGCTCGATGGCCAGCTGCACACAGCCAGCGAGCCTTGGCGGCTGCCCCCGGCCAATCCGTTGCTCAACGTTACACCTGTGACCGTTCCCGCAACCGCCGCTCCCGAGGGGCTGACCCTGTCCTCCTTGTTACCGTCGACACGTCAGCACGGTGTTATCTACTTGCGTTGGCAACTGGCCTCGGCCTTGCGCGTGCGACTCTGGCAGGTACTGGATCGTGGGCTGCAAGCCCTGCGCGAACAGGCGGCGCAAGCAGGTGTGCAGGTGCAATTGAGCAGCTGCGACCGATACTGGCAATTGCGCTGTGCCGGCAACGGCGCCGTGGTGGTCGCAGTTGTCGAACAGGCACTGGCAATTTTGCGGCACCCCTGCAGCCAAAGCTGGACTCCCGGCACTGCCGAGCAGCCCGACGCCATGCCGATCCGTGCCCTGCTCCGGCAACTCCCGGAGCAACTGCTCGGCCGCGTCGACGAAGCGTTGCCGGCCTGTACCATCAGCCAGAGCGATCTTGACTCACTGTGGGAGTACTCAACCTGGAACGGGCTCGCGACCGGCTTCAGTGCCACCGAGCAGTCGGCACTGAACCGCGCCCTGGGCAAGGTGCCTGGGCGCGCAGGACAGCATCCGCCCGCCAGGATCGCAGCGGTGCGGCGCTGGCGAACCTTGCCGCCAGCCACCAGCGAACAGGCACTGCTGCTGTTTTGCCCAGTCGCCGATCAAGCCACAGGGCGGTTGCTTGCCCAGCATTTGCAAGGGCCCTTCTATCAACGGCTGCGGGTCGAATTGAATCTGGGCTACGCAGTCTTCAGCGCCTTTCGTCAGATCGAGGGCTGCAATGGCCTGCTGTTCGGCGTGCAATCGCCATCGGCCAGCCACGCCGAAATCATCGGACATATCCAGACAATGCTGGATGACCTGGCCAATCAGCTAAGCTGCACTGACACGGATAAACAGGCGCTGGCCGCGCAGTTCAACGAACCGGCCATGGCCAACCATGATGTGGCCGAATGGGCCTGGCAGGCGCATTTGGCAGGCAATCATCAAGCGCGGCTGAGCGATCTGCACGCAGCGATCCTGGCACTGGATACGCTACAGCTGCAACGCCTGGCCCGCCAGGCAAGCCAGGCCGAACAAGGCTGGTTGTGCCTGGCCAACGGCCCGGCACCTGGCGCACACTGGCACTGACACTGACGATTCTTACCGTAACGGTAAGGGCGTTTATCGTAGATTTAACCTTTCAGCACGTATTTTTTTAGTAAGATAGCGCAATCTCAGCTACGGGAACCTCTGATCTACAGGGAGGACCAAGTCAGTAGCTGTCAAACCCAGCCCCAACCGGAAGGAGTAATCCCATGTGGACCAAACCTGCTTACACTGACCTGCGTATCGGCTTTGAAGTGACCATGTATTTCGCAAGCCGCTGAGCCTGCTTGCGGTACAACGCCTCGGTCCGCCGGGGCGTTTTTATTTCAGGACGCGGCAGGAGTGGCCATGTATATCCAGATTCTAGGTTCCGCTGCCGGTGGCGGGTTTCCACAGTGGAACTGCAACTGCGCAAATTGCCAGGGCTTTCGCGACGGCAGCTTGCGCGCCACGGCGCGAACCCAGTCATCGATCGCCCTGTCTGACGACGGTCTCCACTGGGTGCTGTGCAATGCCTCGCCGGATATCCGCGCGCAACTGCAAGGCTTCGCCCCAATGCAACCGGCCCGCGCCCTGCGCGACACCGGGATCAACGCCATCGTTTTGCTCGACAGCCAGATCGACCACACCACCGGCCTGCTCAGCCTGCGCGAGGGCTGCCCGCACCAGGTCTGGTGTACCGAGATGGTCCATCAGGATCTGAGCACCGGCTTTCCGCTGTTCACTATCCTCAGCCACTGGAACGGCGGCCTGCAATGGAACCGCATCGAGCTCGAAGGCAGTTTCGTCATCGACGCCTGCCCGAACCTGCGCTTCACCCCCTTCCCGCTGCGCAGCGCGGCACCACCCTACTCGCCGCACCGCTTCGACCCACACCCGGGCGACAACCTCGGGCTGATGGTCGAGGACCTGCGCACCGGCGGTAAGCTGTTCTATGCCCCTGGCCTGGGCCAGGTCGATACCAATCTGCTGCAGATGATGGCCGAAGCCGACTGCCTGCTGGTCGACGGCACCCTGTGGGAGGATGATGAAATGCAGCGCCGTGGCGTCGGCACCCGCACTGGCCGCGAGATGGGCCACCTGGCGCAGAACGGCCCGGGCGGCATGCTCGAGGTGCTGGACGGTTTCAGGCGCCAGCGCAAGGTGCTTATCCACATCAACAACACCAACCCGATTCTCGATGAGGATTCGGCCGAACGCGCCGAATGCGTACGCCGCGGCGTCGAAGTCGCCTTCGACGGTATGAGCATCACCCTCTAGGAGCCGCCATGAGCGCTGCCAAACCGCTGTCCCCCGTCGAGTTCGAACAGGCCCTGCGTGCCAAGGGCGCCTACTACCACATCCATCACCCCTACCACGTGGCGATGTATGAAGGTCGCGCCAGCCGCGAGCAGATCCAGGGCTGGGTCGCCAACCGTTTCTACTACCAGGTCAACATCCCGATGAAGGACGCGGCGATCCTGGCCAACTGCCCGGACCGCGAAATCCGTCGCGAGTGGATTCAGCGCCTGCTCGACCATGATGGCGCCCCCGGTGAAGACGGCGGCATCGAAGCCTGGCTGCGCCTGGGCCAGGCCGTCGGCCTGGACCCGGATCAGTTGCGCTCCCAGGAATTGGTGCTGCCAGGCGTGCGCTTTGCCGTGGATGCCTATGTCAACTTCGCCCGCCGCGCCAGCTGGCAGGAAGCGGCCAGCAGTTCGCTGACCGAATTGTTCGCCCCGCAGATCCACCAGTCGCGGCTGGACAGTTGGCCACAGCACTATCCGTGGATCGATCCTGCGGGCTACGAGTACTTCCGCACCCGTTTGGGCCAGGCGCGGCGTGACGTCGAGCATGGCCTGGCGATCACCCTGCAGCACTACACTACAGTTGAAGGCCAGCAACGCATGCTGGAGATCCTGCAGTTCAAGCTGGACATTCTCTGGAGCATGCTCGACGCCATGAGCATGGCCTACGAACTGAACCGCCCGCCGTATCACAGTGTCACCTGCGAAAGGGTCTGGCACAAAGGAATCGCCTTATGAGTTTTGATCGCGCACAAGTCCCGACATGGCGCCCGGGTTATCGTTTCCAGTACGAGCCGGCACAAAAAGGCCATGTGCTGCTGTATCCGGAAGGGATGATCAAGCTCAACGAAAGCGCCGCGCTGATCGGCGGGCTGATCAACGGCCAGCGCGACGTCGCCGCGATCATTGCCGAGCTGGACCAGCAGTTCCCCGGTGTACCCGAGCTCGGTAGTGACATCGAGCAGTTCATGGAGGTCGCCCGTGCCGAACACTGGATCAGCCTTGCCTGAGCTGCCGGCAAAGCCCGAAGTCGGCCTGCCGCTGTGGCTGCTCGCCGAGCTGACCTACCGTTGCCCGCTGCAATGCCCGTACTGCTCCAACCCCCTGGACTTCGCCGCCCAGGGGCAGGAGCTAAGTACCGAGCAATGGTTCAAGGTCATGGCCGAGGCGCGGGAAATGGGCGCCGCACAGCTGGGGTTTTCCGGCGGTGAGCCGCTGGTGCGCCAGGACCTCGCCGAATTGATCGGCGAAGGTCGGCGCCTAGGCTATTACACCAACCTGATCACCTCCGGCATCGGCCTGACCGAGCAGAAGATCGCCGCCTTCAAGGAAGCCGGGTTGGACCATATCCAGATCAGCTTCCAGGCCAGCGACGAGCAGGTGAATAACCTGCTGGCCGGCTCGAAAAAGGCCTTCGCGCAGAAGCTGGAAATGGCCCGGGCGGTCAAGGACCACGGCTACCCGATGGTGCTGAATTTCGTCACTCATCGGCACAACATCGACAAGATCGACCGCATCATCGAGCTGTGCGTGGCCCTGGAAGCCGACTTCGTCGAACTGGCCACCTGTCAGTTCTATGGTTGGGCGCACCTTAACCGTGTCGGCCTGCTGCCGACCCGTGCCCAGCTCGAACGCGCCGAACGCATCACCAATGAATACCGGGCCAAGCTGCAGGCCGCCGGGAGCCCGTGCAAGCTGATTTTCGTCACCCCGGACTACTACGAAGAGCGCCCCAAAGCCTGCATGAATGGCTGGGGCAGCGTGTTCCTCACCGTTACCCCAGACGGCACCGCCCTGCCCTGCCACGGTGCCCGGCAGTTACCGGTGCAGTTCCCCAATGTGCGCGAGCACAGCATGCAGCACATCTGGTACGACTCGTTCGGCTTCAACCGCTTCCGCGGCTATGACTGGATGCCCGAACCGTGCCGATCCTGTGACGAGAAAGAAAAGGACTTCGGCGGCTGCCGCTGCCAGGCCTTCATGCTCACCGGCGATGCCAGCAATGCCGACCCGGTGTGCGCCAAGTCGGCCGACCACGGCATGATCCTCAAGGCCCGCGAAGACGCCGAGCATGCCCATCAGACCATCGACGAGCTGACCTTCCGTAATGAGCGAAACTCCCGTGTCATTGTCCGCGGCTGAGCGTTTCAGCGCTGAACAGGCGGTCGCCGCCGGTACCGATTTTGCCGAACTTCGGGTGGCGGCCCAGGGGCTGTTCTGGAACGAGTTCCGCCCCAGCGACGGCGCCTGCCGGATCTGGCACTGGCGCGCAGGCCAGGCCCGTTGCCTGACGCCCAATGGCTTCAGCGTACGCAGCCGGGTTTACGAATACGGCGGCGGCAGCTTCTGCCTGAGCGACGATGGCCTGGTGTTCGTCAACGAGGCAGACCAGCAGCTCTATGCCCAGGACCTTGATGGCGGATTGCCGCAGTTGTTATCCACAGGCCAGTGCCGTTTCGGCGATCTGCGCTGGGCCAACGGCCAGGTGCTGGCCGTGGAGGAAAGCCATGGCCCCGGAGCAGTCCAGCATCGCCTGGTCGCCATCGCCAAGGGCTTGCGTGAAGTACTGGCCGAAGGCGCCGACTTTTACGCCTCGCCCACCGTGAGCGCCGACGGCACACGCCTGGCCTGGATTGAGTGGAGCCGCCCCGATCAGCCGTGGACGGCGACCCGGCTGCTTTATCGCCAACGCCAGGAAGATGGCCAGTGGGGTGAACCGCAGTGTGTTGCCGGCAGCGACGGCCCCCAGCAATCGCTGCAGCAGCCTCGTTTTGATGGGCAAGGGCGGCTGTACTGTTTGTCTGACCGCAATGGTTTCTGGCAACCCTGGGGGGAAACGGCAACAGGCTGGAACCCCTTGCCTGCCGCCGCTGCCGACCATGCCGGAGCCCCCTGGCAATTGGCCGCCAGCACCTGGCTGCCACTGGATCGGCACAGCTATCTGGCCAGCTGGTTCGACAACGGCTTCAGCCGCCTGGGCGTTTGTCTGGCTGATGGCTCGGTAGAGGACTATAGCGGCGACTACAGCCGATTCCGTTGCCTCGACCTGGACGAGCAGCACATCTATGCCATTGCCTCCTCGGCCATTTGTTCACCGGCGGTGATCACCATCAATCGCCACACCCATGCGGTACAGATACTGGCGGGCGGAGCCCTGCCGTTGCCCGCCGAACGCATCAGCCGCCCGCAAGCCCTGTGCTACCCCAGTGGCGACGGCATCGCCCATGGCTTCTTCTACCCGCCCATGAACGATGACGCGCAGCCCCCGCTGCTGGTGTTCATTCATGGCGGCCCGACCTCGGCCTGCTTTCCGGTGCTCGACCCGCGCATCCAGTACTGGACCCAGCGCGGCTTTGCCGTCGCCGATCTCAATTACCGCGGCAGCAGCGGCTATGGCCGTGACTATCGTCAGGCCCTGCACCTGCGCTGGGGCGAGGTTGACGTCGAAGATGCCTGTGCCGTGGTTGCGCACCTGGCCGAACGCAAGCTGATCGACCCGCAGCGGGCGTTCATCCGCGGCGGCAGCGCAGGCGGCTATACCACCCTTTGCGCCCTGGCCTTTCACGCTGTATTCCGTGCCGGCGCCAGCCTCTATGGTGTCAGTGACCCGCAGGCGCTGGCCCGAGCCACGCACAAGTTTGAAGGGGATTACCTCGACTGGCTGATTGGCGACCCCGTGGCCGATGCCGAGCGTTACCAGCAACGCACCCCTCTGCTGCATGCCGCAAACATCAAGGTGCCGGTGATCTTCTTTCAGGGGGAACTGGATGCAGTGGTGGTACCTGAGCAGACCCGTTCGATGCTTGACGCGTTGAAGGCCAACGGTGTTCGCGCCGAAGGGCATTTCTACCCTTCAGAGCGTCACGGTTTTCGTACTGCAAGCAACTTGGCGCATGCACTGGAAGCGGAATGGAAGTTCTACAGCACCACGCTGGCAAGCGATCACACTTGATATCGAGAATCATTATTTATACAGTCGCGCCTTCGCGCTACTACCGATGGCCCTCTGTGCATGTCGAACATGACCTCCAAGGAACTGGAAGCGGCCTTCAAGGCGCACTCGGGAGAGTTGCGCCAATTTCTGCGACGCAAGTTGCAGAATCCCGAGGCTGCCGCCGATCTTGCTCAGGAAGCCTACGCTCGCCTGCTGCGCCAACCGCCAGCGAAACCGGTCAGCAATCTGCGTGCATTCATCTTTCGCATCGGTCGTAACCTGGCCATCGATCATGTCCGTAGTCGTGATACCCGCGAACACCTGGACCAGGGCCTGGAATATCTCTACGAAGTTACCGGAGACAGCCCTGAACTGTTCAACCAAGTGGCAGCCCAACAGGACCTGCAAGCACTGGCCCAGGGCATTGAGCAACTGCCGCCTCTGGCCCGGCTGATTTTTACCCTCGCCCGGCTTGAAGGACTGCCTCACAAAGATATTGCCCTCCAACTCGATATCTCGCTCAGTAGCGTTGAGAAACATCTGGCCGCTGCGCTGGACTTTTTACGCCGAAAGCTTCAGCGTTGAATCCCATGCACGATACCCACAACCGACAACAGGCCCTTGAGCACACCGCACACACTTGGGTGGTGCGCCTGACATCCGGCAGCGCCACCAGTGAAGACATTGCTGCTGCACGGCGGTGGTGTGAAACGCACCCAGATCATCAAGCGGCTTTTGTCCAGGCCAGAGCACTCTGGCATCTCAGTGGTCAGATACATGCTCAACAACCCGCTCGGCGCACACGCCCAGTGTTCTGGGCCAGTGCCGCTGCCCTGATAGTAGGCATTGCCGTGCTGCTTGTACGGGTCAATGCCTGGGACGCCGATTACCGTACAGATACAGGCGAACAAAAGCGTATTGTCCTGGCCGACGGTTCGCGGGTACTGCTCGATTCCGCCTCGGCGATAGATGTCAGTTTCAGCGGCCAACAGCGTACTGTCGTGCTACGCAAGGGCGAAGCACTGTTCGAAGTGGCCCATGATCCCGACAAGCCCTTCGTGGTCAATGCCGACCAAACTAGCGCTACGGCTCTGGGTACGGTCTATGCCGTCTCTCGGGGCTCCGATCAGGTCCGGGTCATCGTGAGCCAGGGGCGAGTCGCCGTTCGCGGCCCACTCAACGAAGTACGGTTGCAAGCTAACCAGCAGGTGATCTGGCAGGCGCCGCAACTGAGCGCAGTCCAGGCGGTAGATACCAACAGCGCCCTGGCCTGGCGCGACGGCCGCCTGGTTTTCAAGCTGACGCCGCTTCCAGAAGTCATTGCCCAGATTCAACGCTATCGCCCAGGGCTGGTAGTGATTGCCGACGATCACCTGCGCAGCCTCAAAGTCAGCGGCACCTTCTATCTCGACAAGCTCGACGAGGGCCTGCAAAGTCTGGAAAAAGCTTTTCCGCTCACCATCAGCCGCTATACCGATCATTTCCTGTTGGTTTCAGCGCGTCCGGCGAACAACTGAATTTACGGGTCCGCCAGGGTCATACGTCATCCCCTTGATAACGATTTGCTTTCTTATTAATCAGGGGGAGAGAACATGCATCGACGCATCAAAGGTTACTCCAGGAGCGCACTCGGGCTTCTGAGCCTGCTACCACTTCTGGCCACGGCAGAGCCGATCGACTTCAACATCCGACCGCAAAGCATGAACTCGGCATTGGCCGAGTTGGCCGAGCAAAGCGGCCTGCAGGTGATCTACAACGGCGAACTGGTGGATGGCAAATTCGCACCGGCCGTACAAGGCCGTCAGGAGCCGACGACCGCCCTGCAGAATCTGTTGCGCGGCAGCGGCCTGGGTTGGCAGACCACTGGCAGCAGCAGTGTGATCATCGAACAATTGCCAGAGCTGAGCGATGCGCTGGAGCTTGGGGCAACCACCATCAACAGCCAGTCTCATCGTGATGACGCCTACAGTCCCATCGACGGCTACATTGCCCAACGTACCTCTACCGGCACAAAAACCGACACACCGATGCTGGAAAACCCGCAAGCAATCTCGGTGGTAACCCGCGAGCGCATGGAAGATCTTGGTGCCCAGAAACTTGACCAAGCCCTGCGCTACACCGCTGGTGTGCGTACCGATTCCGGTGGTTCGGACAATGCTGCCGACAATCCCTTCCTGCGGGGCTATGCAATTTCTTTGACCTACCGCGATGGCCTGCGCCTGCGGCCGGTAGGATTCTTCGGCATTTTCGGCGAAGAAGTCTACGGACTGGAGCGCATCGAAGTACTCAAAGGGCCGACCTCGGTGCTTTACGGCCAGAGCGCGCCGGGGGGAACGATCAACTCGATCTCCAAGCGCCCGACCGACTACCAGCGTGGCGAGATCGCACTGGTCACCGGTAGTGGCAATCGCAAGCAGGCTCAGTTCGATACCAGCGGCCCTGTCAATGACGACGGCAGTCTGCTTTACCGATTTGTCGCCCTGGGACGCGAGGCCGATGGCAACTTCGATCACACCGATGACGACCGGGTCTACATTGCTCCCAGCATGACCTGGCGGCCCGACGATCAGACTCAACTGACCCTGCTCTTCAGCTACCAGAAGAACAAAGCCCTGGCTTCAACCAACATTCCCTGGGCTGCAGTCAACGGTAATAGTCCCTATGGTAGGGTGCCCATGCACCGCTTTCTCGGCGAACCGGGCTTCGATCATGAAGAGGTCGAAACCTGGTCTCTGGGCTACGAGTTCTCGCACCAGTTCGATGACACCTGGGGCTTTCGTCAGAACGTGCGATACAGCGATTTTGACAACCAGGAAAACTACCTGGCCCGGGTCAGCGGCTTGGTCAATGGTGATGACGGCAGCATCAACACCAGCATCCGACGCGACTATCAACTGCGACATGCCTACGGTGATCTGCTGGCACTGGACAACCAGTTGCAAGCGAACTTCGGTACTGGGCCGATTGAACACACCGCTCTTTTCGGCGTCGATTACAGCTGGAGTAACTCGATCCGCAATGAACGCTGGGGAGCTGGGCCAAAGCTGAATGTATTCGACCCGGTCTACGGGCGACCGGTGGACACTTCGGCATATCGGGATTGGGTTAATGCCCAGCAGCGCAGTGTACAAACCGGCTTCTACGTACAGGACCAACTCAAATACGGTAATTGGGTAATGACCCTGGGCGGCCGTCAGGATGAAGCCTCCAGCCGCAGCAAGGATCGCTGGACCGGTAACGAGGATAGCGATCAGGACTGGTCGGCATTCACTGGTCGGGCCGGTTTGGTGTACCTGTTCGACAACGGCTTTGCGCCTTACGTCAGCTATTCGGAATCATTCAACCCCGTTTCGGGCACGACGTCACCGGCGCGCGGTAGCAAGCCGATGGATCCGGAGACCGGCAAGCAGTACGAAATCGGCATTCGCTATCAGCCACCCGGCAGTGAAACGCAGATCACCCTGTCGTTGTACGACCTGCTCAAACAGAATGCACTGACAACAGATCCGGACAACTGGTCCTACAGCGTGCAGACCGGCGAGACCCGCTCAAAAGGTATCGAACTTGAAGCCTTCACCACTATCGCCAATGACCTGAAGTTGACCGCCTCCTATTCCTACAGCGACGTCAAAGTCACCAAGGACAATGACGGCAACGAAGGCAATCGCCTGTACAAGGTGCCCGCACAATTGGCCAGCGCCTGGCTGGACTACAGTGTGCCATTCGACCCACTGCAAGGTCTGAGCATCGGTTTCGGCGCACGCTACACCGGCTACACCTATGGCGATGCGGCGAACACCTTCAAGGTACCTGCCTACACCTTGCTCGATGCTGCTGTACGTTATGACCTGGGCAAACTCGACCCTAAGCTCAAAGGCACGCGTATCAGCGTCAACGCCAGCAATATCAGCGACCGCTACTACGTCGCCTCCTGTTTCTTCGCTCTGGCATGCAACATGGGCGAAGGGCGCAAGGTGGTGGCGGAGCTAAGTTACCGCTGGTGAGGTAGATCAACGCTTGGCGATGATGTACACCGCATGCACGATACCGGGGATATAGCCCAGCAACGTCAGCAGGATGTTCAGCCAGAAGGCGCCGCCGAAGCCAACCTGCAGGAACACGCCGAGCGGCGGCAAGAGAATGGCGATGATGATGCGGATCAGGTCCATGAGGCAGTTCCTTTGGATGATGTACTAGAACTGACTCCAGTGCGCCACCGGGGTTCCACAGGCAAAAAAACGCCCCAAGCCAAAAACAACAGGCCCGGGGCGATGCGCAGGAACGCGAGACGGTTCGGAAAATTCGTTACAGCGCTTTGCTGATCAGGCCGTGGCCTCGCGCCGCTGGCTTTGCTGGGCGGCATGGACGCGGGCGAAGGCCCGGGCAAGGCGCAGGAGCATTTCGTCGATGTTGCCCTTGCTCACCGTCAAGGCCGGGGAAAAGCGCAGTACGTCGGCTTGCGGGGCATTGAGTAGCAAGCCTTCGTGCAAGGCGGCCCGGACCAGGTCGTTGGCGATGTCGTCGCTCAGTTGCAAGGCCCAGAGCAAACCCTGACCACGCACTTCAAGCTGGGCATAACGACCGGCCAGGCGACTGAGGCCATCACGCAGATGCCGCCCCGAATCCTGTACGTGCTCAAAGAAGCCCGGTTCCAGCACGGTCTGCAGCACCGCCAAGCCCGCCGCACTCATCAGCGCGTTGCCATGATGGCTGCCTTCGAGCTCGCCAACTTCGGCGCAGCAGGCAGAGCCTCGGGCCAGCAAGGCGGCCAGCGGCACACCGCCTCCCAGCCCCTTGCCGAGGGTGAGGATGTCAGCGCGCACGCCATACAACTGCTCGGCCAGCAGGGCGCCACAACGGCCGACGCCGGTCTGTACCTCATCGAGAATCAGCAGAATTCCCAGCTCGCGGCACAGACGCTCGACCCCCTTGAGGTATGCCTGGGTCGCGGGAATCACCCCGGCTTCACCCTGGATCGGCTCTAGCATGATTGCCACCGTGCGCGAGTCGACCGCTGCGTGCAATGCTTCAAGGTCGTTGAATGGCACTTTGCTGAAACCAGGCAAACCCGGCTCGCAGCGGTTGCACGACGACGGGTCGGAGGCCGACAACGCGCCCAGGCTGCGACCATGGCAACTCTGGCTGGCAGTGATGATGTGGTAGGCGCCGTTGCGGTGCAGATGGCCCCATTTGCGCGCCAGCTTGATAGCCCCTTCGCAGGCTTCGGCACCGCTGTTGAGCAGGTAGGCTTGGTCGCTGCCAGTGCTTTCACACAGGCGATTGACCAGGTTCAACAGGCCACGGTTATGAAAGCCCGCCCCCGGATTGATCAGCGCCTGAGCCTGGCTGCCCAGGGCTTTGACCAACACACTGGGGCTGTGACCGAGGCTGTTGACTGCACAGCCCTGGGTGAAATCCAGGTAAGCATGGCCTTCGCTGTCCCACAGCCATGAGCCCTGGCCACGCACGAACACTTGCGGTGCGCGTTCGATCGCTGGCATCAGACATTCACGCGACAACTCTGCTGCAGCTTGCGGCACAACCGCAGCAACTTTGCGCTCGGCCACGGCGGGTGCCGGGCGGCGCAGGTTGAACAGGTTCATGCGCGCAGCCCCTCGAGCGGCAAGCCCAGCAGGCGCGCGCTCCAGTCTTCGACCTGACCGGTACGCAGACGCTTGATCGCGATATCGCGCCAGCGAGACGAGAGGGCCGGACAATCCACCAGCTTTTTCAAACCTGCATGCTCCAGAGGTTCACGGTAAAAAGTGCGCAACGCCCAGGCCACGGTCAGGCCAGGGTAACTGCGTTGAATCAGTTCAAAAGGATCATCGGCGCTGACAAAACCAGGTTTGAGCACCCGGTAGAACCACCCGCAGCGGCCACTGTCTTGCGCTTGTTGCGGCAAGTTCAGCAAACCCCAGCGATGGCTCAGGCGATAACACGGCGAACGCGGCTGGCTGATCTGCAACAGCGCCCCACCCCAGCGGAACATATCGCCCAGGCATACCAGGTGCTCGTCCAGGCCGCGAGTCGAAAGGTTCTCGCCAAACCCCGGGGCACACCAGTCGAGCTGTGGATAACGTTGCCGCCACCAGGCGTAGTGCTCTGCCGGGTAGTGATGTAAAGCTCGCTCTGGGCCGGTATGAAAGCGCGGGTCGCCGTGTTCGTCGCTACCCAGCCCCTGTGGCCATAGCCACAACCGTCTTGCAACCTCCTGCTTATCGATATCAGTCAACAAGCCATGCCCGAGGTTTTTTGCCTTGCCTATGTAAACGCCATCCACATACACGGTGTTCATCGCGCCTTCTGGCCCTGTAAACCTTGTGAATACGGGATAGACTAGGCTTCTTGGAGGCTAACGGCCATTTGGTTTTTCCAGCACTTTTGATAAGTATTACTTATGGATTTTCGCCAACTGCGTTATTTCGTCGCGGTGTATGAAGAAGGCCATGTCGGTCGTGCTGCCGAGCGCCTGTCACTGTCGCAACCGGCCCTCTCGCAGCAGATCCGCCAACTCGAGCAGAACCTCGATGTGAGCCTGTTCGAGCGTGGCAACAAGCGCCTGCTGCCGACCCTGGCTGCGCACACCCTGTACAACCACGCCCTGCCCTTGCTCGATGGCCTGCAGCGGGCCCGCGAGGCCCTGCGCAACTTCAAGGGTCAGTCGTTGCGCACCCTGGCCATCGGCGTGCTGCAGACCGTGCGCCCGAGCCTGGTTCCGCAATTGCTCGATCGGGTGCGCAAAGCACAGCCGCATCTGGTGGTACAAATTTATGAGCTGTCGGGCCTGGAAATCGAGCGGCGCCTGCTCAATGGCAGCCTGGACATCGGCATCAGCTACCTGCCGCCACGCCAACCTGGGCTGCACGGGCTGATGCTGTACGAAGACGAACTGCAACTGGTCATTCCCAACACCCACCCCTTGCGTGAGTTCAAGAAAGTCTCACTCAAGCAGGCGGCGGAACTGCCCATGCTATTGCTGGGCGAAGAGTTCCAGGTGCGGCAGATCTGGCAGTCACAGCTGGCCAACCTGGGACGGCGGCCACAGGTACAGGCAGAAATGAACAATATGGGCGGGATTCTCGACAGCCTGGCGCATACCTCGCTGGCCACCGTACTGCCGGGGCGCGCCAAGGAAGTGGTCGAGGATGACCAGGAACTGCTGTGGAAGCCGTTGAGCGAACCACGGGTGCCGCTGAAGATCGGCCTGGTGTTTCGCGATGCACAGCGCCAACAAGCCTCGGTGGAGCTGCTGCGCAACCTGCTCGAAGAGGAAGCTGACCCGCGCCAGATCGGAGTATCACCACTGGATGTGCTGGGCTGAGGTTAAATCGCAGGCAAAAGAAAACCCCGCCGAAGCGGGGCTTTGCAGACTGTTTCCCTGACATCCTTTTCGCCCCACCATCCTGGCAGGAATCCTTCGTGTCCGTGTTCTGTACTTTGCGCTTCCTGCGCTACGTCCATGTGAGAAGATTAACTGTGGATCCAATCTTCCGATAGAGGCGAAAAGTCACCGCGTAATGTAAGAGAATGCTTACAAGCTACTATCACGCTCAAAACTGCGCTGCATCCAGCAGGTACAGTGACTCGCTACCAGCTTTGACCGAGGCGCTCAGCGAGTGGATACGCGGCAGCAAACGGGCGAAATAGAAGCGTGCGGTGCCCAGCTTGCTGGCATAGAAGTCGTCTTCGCCTTGCTTGGCCAGGGCTGTACGGGCCATCAGCGCCCACATGTAGGCATAGGCGGTGTAGCCGAATACCTGCAGGTACTCCACCGACGCCGCGCCGATTTCGTTCGGGTTGTTCTTGACCCGATCCAGAACCCAAGCGGTCAGGTCGTCGAGGTTGTCCAGGGCAGCGTTCAGTGGTTTGACGAATTCGGCCAGGTTGCTGTCGGCACTGGCGGTGAAATGGCGAATTTCGTCAGCAAACAGCTTGTACAGCGCGCCGCCGCTACCCACTACCTTGCGCCCCATCAGGTCGAGGGCCTGAATGCCATTGGTGCCTTCGTAGATCTGGGTAATGCGCACATCGCGCACCAGTTGCTCCTGGCCCCACTCGCGGATGTAACCGTGGCCGCCAAACACCTGCTGGCCATGGACCGTCGATTCCAGGCCCAAATCAGTGAGGAATGCCTTGGCTACCGGCGTCAGCAAGGCCACCAGGTCTTCGCCGCGTTTACGCGTCTCGGCGTCTTCGCTGAACTTGGCGGTATCAAGCTGCATCGCCACGTAGGTGGAGAAGGCACGACCACCCTCATTGAGGGCTTTCATGGTCAGCAGCATGCGCCGTACATCGGGGTGAACAATGATCGGGTCGGCGACTTTGTCCTTGGCTTGCGGGCCGGTCGGCGCGCGGCTCTGCAGACGGTCACGGGCATATTCGACGGCGTTCTGGTAAGAGCGTTCGGCCGAAGCCAGGCCTTGAATGCCTACACCCAAGCGCTCGTAGTTCATCATGGTGAACATCGCCGCCAGGCCCTTGTTCGGCTCACCGACCAGATAGCCGATCGCTTCGTCGAAGTTCATCACGCAGGTGGCAGAGGCCTGGATGCCCATCTTGTGCTCGATCGAACCGCAATTGGCCGGGTTGCGTGCGCCCAGGCTGCCATCGGCATTGACCAGGAACTTCGGCACCAGGAACAGGGAAATGCCTTTCGGCCCGGCAGGCGCGTCAGGCAGCTTGGCCAGTACCAGGTGGATAATGTTTTCGGTGAGGTCGTGTTCGCCGCCGGTAATGAAGATCTTGGTACCGCTGACCTTGTAGCTGCCATCAGCCTGTGGCTCGGCCTTGGTGCGGATGATGCCCAGGTCAGTGCCGGCGTGAGGTTCGGTCAGGCACATGGAGCCAGCCCAGATACCGGCATACATGTTCGGCAGGTACTGCTCCTTGAGCTCGTCACTGGCGTGGGCGTTGATCGACAGGCACGCACCAGCAGTCAGCATCGGGTAAAGGCCAAACGCCAGGCTGGAAGAGTTGACCATTTCCTCGACCTGGGCCGAGATGACCTTGGGCATGCCCATGCCGCCGTAGGCCGAATCGCCACCTACGCCAACCCAGCCGCCTTCGGCATAGGTCTGGTAGGCCTCGATAAAGCCGACCGGGGTGCTGACTGCGCCATTGTCCCAACGACAACCTTCTTCATCGCCGCTGCGGCTCAGGGGCGCGATGCTCTTGCTGGTGACCTTGCCGGCTTCTTCAAGCACTGCCAGAGCGGTCTCTTGGTCCACTACCTCGGCCAGGCCCGGCAACTGCGCCCAGAGTTTGGAAACCTCGAAGACTTCGTTGAGGACGAAGCGCATATCGCGCAGGGGCGCTTTATAGTCAGCCATGGCAACCTCTCATACTAGAGTCGGGAGCAGCCTGCACGGCCGCATCACTGTTATGGAACCAGTGTACCCGAACAACTTTTGCGAGACATAGGGTCATCTAGCGACTATATAGTTTATTTTGGTCACGCCATGCGTACCGCACCACGTTTGGCCTGAACCCCGAAAGCCACAACACAGTTACGTCCGGCACCTTTGGCACTGTACAGGGCCTGGTCAGCGGACTTGAGCACCTCGTCGGGCGAACGATGATCGGCAAGGCGCTCGCTGACGCCGATACTGATGGTCACCGACACACTGGACGCCGCCGGCAAGCCACGGCGTTGCCGACCTTGCTGGTCATCCTGGGGACGGTTGTCCTGGTTGCGCAACTGGATGTTGTAGTTGGCAATGACCTCACGCACCGCTTCCAGATGCGGCATGCACTCTTCGATGCTCTTGCCGGCAAACACCACCGCGAATTCCTCACCGCCATAGCGATAGGCGCGACCGCCACCGGTAACCTTCGACAGTTTGCTGGCCACCAGGCGCAGCACCTGGTCGCCCACGTCATGGCCATGGGTGTCGTTGAACTTCTTGAAGTGGTCAACATCAGTCATCGCCAGTACGTAATTACGCCCCAGCCGTTGCATGCGCTCGTTGAGCGCGCGACGCCCGGGCAAGCCGGTCAGCTCATCACGAAAGGCCATCTGATAGGCCTCGTGGGAGACCGCAGCAGCAATCATCAGCATCACCTGGCTGCACATGATGTTCAGGGTGAAGGGCAGGATGAACGTCTTGGGCAGCATCCAGAAGATCCCGACCAGGCCGATCAACTGCGCCGCGTGCAAAGGCCGTGGCTGACGCAGGTACTGCACCACCAGCAAGATGAAGGCGCAGAGGAAAACCGGGTAGGCGAGCTGGATCAGGCTCATCCACTGGCCGTGCAACGACGGCCAGCGAATTTCCGCCAGCCAGCCCAACAGGGCCTGTGGGAAACTCTGCTCCAGGCCCAGGGCGACACTGCCCACCGCCAGCAACACGGCAAAGCGCGCGACCATATCCTGGAACAGGTGAGTACGCTCCTGCCAGGCGCCGTACAAGGCAAACATCAGCGGCAACAGCAGGCAAACCAGGTGGAACACCACCGCCGCGTCTTCACGCACGCGGCCATTGTCACGGTAGAAGTCAGTCTGGGTATCGAGCAGAAAGTAGGCAATGTAAACCGTAAGCATCAGAAACAGCTCACGCTGGCGGCGGTACACGGCGCAGTAAGCGCCACCCAGCAACAAAACCAAGGTAGGCAGGACATTGAACAGCGACGTGAAGAAGACACTCAGGTCTCTCACATAAGCGGCCGCGAGCCCTGATACCAGCAAGCAGGCTGATGGCAGGAAATGGCTCAGGCGTACAGCGGATAAACGAAACAAGGGTAATCTCCGACCCGGCAGATCAATAATGGCATTGTGCCTTAGTGTATCGGCAGCGCACGTGAATAGATGAACTCACTTGGTCGGAACAGTGGACTGGGTGGGAGCGGGCTTGCCCCGCGATGCGATATGGCTGACAGAAAGCTATCGCGCGGGGCAAGCCCGCTCCCACAAAGATCGCGCAAGCTTTTTAGATTTTCATCAAGACAGTTGCTCCCACAGAAGCAAAAGCAAAAAAAACGCCTGCCGGTAAGGGCAGGCGTTTTTTGTTACAACCTTTGAATCAGTACGAGAGACCGAAGTGCTCTTCGTTCATGTCCATCAGGTTGCTGGCGCCCGACAGCATAGTTGCTACGTGAGTGCGGGTGCGTGGCAGGATACGCTGGAAGTAGAAACGCGCAGTCTGCAGCTTGGCGGTGTAGAAGGCTTCTTCAGTGGTACCGGCAGCCAGTTTCTCGGCAGCCAGGCGTGCCATGTCGGCCCAGAAGTAAGCCAGGCAGGCGTAGCCGGAGTACATCAGGTAGTCCACCGAAGCGGCACCGACTTCTTCGCGGTCTTTCATCGCGGCCATACCGACCTTCATGGTCAGCTCGCCCCACTCTTTGTTCAGTTGGGCCAATGGCGCGACGAACTCGCTGATCGCTTCGTTGCCCTCGTTACCCTGGCAGAACTTGTGCACGATCTTGGTGAAGCCCTTGAGCGCTTCGCCCTGGGTCATCAGCACTTTGCGGCCGAGCAGGTCCAGTGCCTGGATGCCGGTGGTGCCTTCGTACAGCATCGAGATACGGCTGTCGCGAACGTTCTGCTCCATGCCCCACTCAGCGATAAAGCCATGGCCGCCATAGATCTGCACGCCGTGGTTGGCCGCTTCGAAGCCGACTTCGGTCATGAACGCCTTGGCGATCGGCGTCATGAAGGCCAACAGTGCGTCAGCTTTCTTCTTCTCTTCTTCGTCCTGGCTGTACTTGACGATATCCACCTGCTGGGCAGTGAAGTAGACCATCGCGCGGTTGCCTTCGGCGAAGGCCTTCATGGTCAGCAGCATGCGACGTACGTCCGGGTGGACGATGATCGGATCAGCGGCTTTGTCCGGTGCTTTGGGGCCTGTCAGCGAGCGCATTTGCAGGCGGTCGCGAGCGTATTTCAGGCCGCCCTGGAACGCCACTTCAGCGTGGGCCAAGCCTTGCAGCGCGGTACCCAGGCGAGCAGTGTTCATGAAGGTGAACATGCAGTTCAGGCCTTTGTTGGCCGGGCCGATCAGGTAGCCGGTGGCGGCGTCGAAGTTCATCACGCAGGTGGCGTTGCCGTGGATGCCCATCTTGTGTTCGATAGAGCCACAGGACACGGCATTACGCTCACCAACAGTGCCTTCGGCAGTCGGCATGAACTTCGGTACGATGAACAGCGAAATACCTTTGGTGCCGGCAGGCGCATCAGGCAGGCGGGCCAGAACGATGTGGACGATGTTGTCGGCCATGTCGTGCTCACCGGCCGAGATGAAGATCTTGGTGCCGGTAACTTTGTAGGAACCATCGGCCTGAGGTTCGGCCTTGGTACGCAGCATGCCCAGGTCGGTACCACAGTGTGGTTCGGTCAGGCACATGGTGCCGGTCCACTCACCGGATACCAGCTTGGTCAGGTAAGTCTCTTGCTGCTCGGCGGTGCCGTGCTCGGAGATGGTGTTCATCGCGCCGTGGGACAGGCCAGGGTACATACCCCAGGACCAGTTCGACTCGCCGACCATTTCGCTGACCGCCAGGCCCAGCGACTCAGGCAGGCCCTGACCACCGTGCTCGACGTCATGCGCCAGGCTCGGCCAGCCGCCTTCGACGAACTGCTTGTAGGCTTCCTTGAAGCCGCTCGGGGTTTTCACGCCCGACTCACTCCAGGTGCAGCCTTCCAGGTCGCCGACACGGTTCAGCGGGGCCAGTACCTGTTCACAAAACTTGGCGCCTTCCTCGAGGATGGCATCAACCATGTCCGGGGTGGCGTCCTGGCAAGCCGGCAGGCTCTGATAATGCGCTTCGTAGCCGAGCAGCTCGTCACGAACGAAGCGAATATCACGCAAGGGGGCTTTGTAATCAGGCATAGCGATGAACCTCTGCTGATGAATCCTGGATAGGGAGACCGCGATACACCGACCAGCTCTAGGCGGCTTTCGGTCAAACAGTTGTTTGAAACATACGTTTACGCCGAAAACTTGTCAAGCATCAAGCAGAGGGCAGTTCGGCCATGCCAGACTGCGTGATTGCCCTGGCAAAAAGCCCGGCGAACGCGCAGAAAAACGCCCGACCACACGGCCAAGGCGCTGATACATAAAGACTAGTTGAAGACTCGCAGAGGGCGAGCCGAAGGGTTCAGGCGTAGGTATCGATCAGTGTGCCGAGCATTTCGTCCGCTGCTTTGGCCACTTTGACACCCAGTTCAACCTGATGTTTGCCCAGCGCCATCTCGACGCTGCTGGTGGCAAGGTCCATCTGCTGGCTGCGATCGACCGCGCGCAGGCGCTCGGCCTGATAGTCGCTGGACTGGCTGGTGGCGGCACGCTCGACGGTGGTATTGGCGATCTGGCTGGCGGCCTGATCGACGCGGGTCTGCCCGGCCTGGATGGCGCCGAGCCCTGCGTAGAATACTGAGTTGCCCGAGATTTCCATGTCGAAGCTCCATGACGCTGAAGGCGAACAGCCCCTATTGAAGCAGACTTGTCAGCAAAAGGCCCGTTGAAAACACTAATGGCAAAGTGCCGCATGATAGACAAGCGTCAGTCCAGCAGGTCCAGTTGCAGGTACTCAGCCACGGCGTCGGCACTTACCCCCTTGAGTTTGGGCACCCGACCCAGGCACGGCGCCGGCAAACGCTCGGCGAGACTGGCAAGGTTTTCCTCCAGACGCGAGGTACGCGGGTCGATGATGTTGGCCACCCAGCCGGCCAGTTGCAGGCCGTCGCGGGCGATGGCTTCGGCAGTAAGCAAGGCGTGATTGATGCAACCCAGGCGTACACCGACCACCAGAATCACCGGCAGCTTCAAGGCAACAGCCAGCTCTGACAGATTAGCCTCGTCGGACAGTGGCACGCGCCAGCCTCCCGCACCTTCAATCAGAGTGAAATCAGCGCCTTTGGCCAGCACCTCGCGCATTGGCACCAACAAGGACTGCACGCTCAAAGTGACACCGGCTTCACGCGCAGCCAGGTGTGGGGCAATGGCCGGTGCGAAGGCGAAAGGATTGATCTGCTCGTAAGGCAGCTTGAGCGAACTTTCGTCGATCAGCGCCAAGGCATCGGCGTTGCGCAGGCCTTTGCTACTGGCTTCGCACCCCGAAGCCACCGGTTTGGCACCCAGGGTGCTCAAGCCGGCCTGACGCGCTGCATGCAGCAAGCCGGCGGCGATAGTGGTCTTGCCGACATCGGTGTCGGTCCCGGCAATGAAATAGGCCTGGCTCATCTCACGTCCCTTCTACCAGCGGCTTTTGCAGTACACCGTAGACCACCTGGTAGGTTGCCGGTAGTCCATGAGGCTGACGGAAGCGCTCATAGGCCTGCAACAGCCCCTGCATTCGCGCCCGTCCGGTCAGGCCAGCGGGGCGCCCGGGGTTGAGGTTATGGGCACCGAGGGCCTTGAGTTCGTGGGTCAGGCTGCGCACGTCCGGGTAATACAGCACATGGGGGCGGGCCTCGAGGCTCAGCACTTGCAGCTCACTCTCGGTGCACAGGCGCTGATAGTCTTCCAGGCGCCGGAAGCGGTTGACGTGCACCAGGCCATCGACCGCCTGCCAGCTTTCGCGCAGCTCATGCAGGGTGCCGACACATAAACTGGCGAAGGCCAGAACGCCGCCCGGTTGCAAGGCGCGCAGGGCTTGCGCGAGCACCGCGCGAAAGTCACCACACCATTGCACCGCCAGGCTGGTGAAGATCAGCTCGACACTGGCATCGCGCAAGGGCAAGCGCTCGGCATCGCCAACAACATGGTAGTGCGCCCCACCCTGCTCCCGGGCGTGCTGGAGCATGCCTTGGGCAATATCCACGGCAATCCCGGCAGCCTGAGGAAAACGCCGATTCAGGGCGCGGCTGAAATAGCCGGTGCCGCTACCCAGGTCCAGCCAGCGTTGTGGCGCCAATGCATCCGGCAATTGCTCAAGCAACGCACGGCCTACCGCTCGCTGCAGCTCGGCCACGCTGTCGTAACTGGCAGCGGCGCGCGAGAACGACGCTGCGACCTGGCGTTTATCGGGCAAGGCGCCGGGCAGGCCCGGCTGGGAAAGATCAGTCATCACCACTCTCATGTATAAAGGCCTTGATTGCTGCCGCCAACTCATGAGGTGATTCCATCACAAAACCATGAGCACTCTCTTCGAGCAGCCCGACCTCCACGTCAGGCAGTATTTCCAGCAACTCGGCAGCAACCTCGACCGGCACCAGGCCGTCTCGCTCGGCAAACAGATGCAACTGCGGGCCGCCATAGGCCTGCATTGCTGTGCGGGTATCGAGTTGGCCAAGCACGTCCAGCCCGGCCACCAGTACTTCGGGGGCAACCACGGGCATGCAGGCGCTGAGCAACCGAGCCAGGCTACGTGGCTCTTGCGCCCCCTGGCTGCACAGCGAAACGAAGCGCTTGAGGGTGACCTGGGTGTGATAGCGGCACCCTTCGAGGAAGGTCTGGAAGGTATCCATCGCCATGCCGTGCGGCCAATCCGGGCGGCTGACAAAGCTCAGGTTGCTACCCAGGGTAATCACGCCATGGCAGTCATCGCTGCGGCGCGCGGCCAGTTCGGCAGCGAGCATGCCACCCAGCGACCAGCCACCCAGCCAGGCATTACGCGGCAGTTGCCGATCGAGCTTGTCGAGCCAGTCTTCGGGGCTGCTCGACGCCAGGCTGGGCAAGGCCTGGATCTCGACCCGCAAACCGGGGTCGATGGCCCGCAGGCTGGCAACCAAGGGTTGCAAGGCGGAACTGCCCAGCCCCCAGCCCGGCAACAGGATCAGATGGTTACGCATCAGCAGGCTCCAGCAACGGATAACAGTCAGCCAATGCATTCAACAATAGCTGCACCTGCGCCGGGCTGTGCGCCGCACTCAGGGTCACGCGCAAGCGGGCGCTACCGGTGGGTACCGTTGGCGGGCGGATCGCGGTCACCAGCAGACCACGCTCGCGCAGCATCTGCGACAGGCGCAAGGCGCGCGCGCTGTCGCCGATCAGGATCGGCTGGATCGGCGTAAAACTGTCCATCAGTTGCAGGCCGATCTGCTCGGCGCCACGGCGAAACTGCTCAATCAACGCCGCCAGGTGCTCACGCCGCCAGTGTTCGCTGCGCAGCAATTCCAGGCTGCGCAGGGTGGCGCAGGCCAGGGCAGGTGGCTGGCTGGTGGTATAGATGTAGGGGCGAGCGAACTGGATCAGGCATTCGATCAGCTCTTCGCTGCCGGCGACAAACGCCCCCGCAGTGCCACAGGCCTTGCCCAGGGTGCCAATCAGCACCGGCACTTGCGCAAGGCTCAGGCCGAAGTGCTCGACGATGCCACCACCATTGCGCCCCAGGGTGCCTAGGCCATGGGCATCGTCGACCATCAGCCAGGCGTCGCGGGCATTGGCCTCTGCGGCCAGGGCAGGTAAATCGGCCAGATCGCCGTCCATGCTGAATACACCATCAGTCACCACCAGGGTGTTACCGACAGCCTTGTCCAGGCGGTTGGCCAGGCTCTGGGCATCGTTATGCAGGTAGCGGTTGAAACGTGCGCCGCTAAGCAGCCCGGCATCAAGCAGCGAGGCGTGATTGAGCCGGTCCTGCAGCACCGTATCGCCCTGCCCGACCAGTGCGGTCAAGGCACCGAGGTTGGCCATGTAACCGGTGGTAAACAGCAGCGCTCGAGGCCGTCCGGTGAGTTCGGCCAGGGCTTCTTCCACCGCGTGATGGGGGCTGCTATGACCGATCACCAGGTGCGAAGCACCGCCACCGACACCCCAGCGCTCGGCACCAGCGCGCCAGGCGGCGATTACTTCAGGATGATTGGCCAGGCCCAGGTAATCATTGCTGCAGAATGCCAGCAACGGCTGGCCATCGACCACCACTTCAGGGCCCTGCGGGCTTTGCAGCAACGGGCGCTGGCGGTACAGGTCAGCGGCGCGACGCTGCTCAAGCCGCGCGCGAAGATCAAAAGCCATACGCGCCTCAGGCCGAGGCGGCGTTGTAGAACAGCTCGCTGCTCTTCTGTTCGACCAGGGCCTGCTCGATAGCCGCCTGATGGACTTCATCGGCGTGCTCTTCGCGGGCTTCGGGCTGAATCCCCAAGCGTGCAAACAATTGCATGTCCTTGTCGGCTTGCGGGTTGGCGGTGGTCAGCAGTTTCTCGCCATAGAAGATCGAGTTGGCGCCGGCGAAGAACGCCAGGGCCTGCATCTGCTCGTTCATCGCTTCGCGGCCGGCAGACAGCCTTACATGGGACATGGGCATGAGGATGCGGGCGACGGCGAGCATACGGATAAAGTCGAAGGGGTCTACTTCCTCGGCGTTCTCCAGCGGCGTGCCGGCGACCTTCACCAACATGTTGATCGGCACCGACTCCGGGTGCTCCGGCAAGTTGGCCAGCTGGATCAGCAACCCTGCGCGGTCGTCCAGCGACTCGCCCATGCCGAGGATGCCGCCCGAGCAGATCTTCATCCCGGCATCGCGCACATAGGCCAGGGTCTGCAGGCGCTCGCTGTAGGTGCGAGTGGTGATGATGCTGCCGTAGAACTCCGGCGAAGTGTCGAGGTTGTGGTTGTAGTAGTCCAGCCCGGCCTCGGCCAGCGCCTGGGTTTGCTCAAGGTCGAGCTTGCCAAGGGTCATGCAGGTCTCCAGGCCCATGGCCTTGACCCCTTTGACCATCTGCAGCACGTAAGGCATGTCCTTGGCCGACGGGTGTTTCCAGGCGGCGCCCATGCAGAAGCGGGTCGAACCGATGGCCTTGGCACGAGCAGCCTCTTCGAGGACCTTCTGCACTTCCATCAGTTTTTGTTTCTCCAGCCCGGTGTTGTAGTGGCCGGACTGCGGACAATATTTGCAATCTTCCGGGCAGGCGCCGGTCTTGATCGACAGCAGCGTCGAGACTTGCACGCGGTTAGGGTCGAAATGCGCGCGGTGCACGGTTTGCGCCTGGAACAGCAAGTCATTGAACGGTTGCTGGAACAGGGCTTTGACCTCGGCCAGGGACCAGTCGTGACGTGTTGTTGCAGTTATGCTGGCGCTCATCAGAGGTTCCTTGTTTAGGCTTGTACAAGCGCCGGCACAGCAAACCCCGCCAGCGCATCACGGATAGCTCGCATAGTTAAGGAAGGCTAATGCACTGTCAACCACAAGTAAAATTCAAGGTTTACAACTGGCTATTTAATAACCATAAATGTTTGCTTTGCAATGAAGCAGCCGAGCAACCCTACCCATTGTGTGTCGCCTGTGAGAGCGAACTGCCCTGGCTGGATGACCATTGCCAGGTCTGTGCCCTGCCACTGCCCATGCACGGCCTGGTGTGCGGCCAGTGCAGCCGGCGCCCGCCGGCCTTCTATCGGGTCGAGGCGCCTTGGTACTACGGTTTTCCGGTCGATGCCCTGGTGACCCGCTTCAAGCACAACAGCCAGTGGCCGCTGGGCCGCCTGTTGGCGCAGTTGCTCGGGCGCTGGCTGCTACACCGTTATGACGAAGGGCTACCGCGCCCGGCCTTGTTGCTCCCCGTTCCGCTTTCACGGCGACGTTTGCGCCAGCGTGGCTATAACCAGGCAGGCATGCTCGGTTACTGGCTGGCGCAACAGCTAGGTATAAGTTGCCGGGAGCAAGTGCTCACCCGCACCCTCGATACCCCGGCCCAGCAAGGCCTCAAGGCACTGGCCCGCAAACGAAACCTGCGCCAGGCCTTCGCCATCCACGACAGTAGCCTGATTGCCGGGCGCCATGTGGCACTGGTAGATGACGTGCTGACCACTGGCGCCACTGCCCATGCCTTGGCCAGCCTGCTGCGCAAGGCAGGCGCCCAGCGGGTCGATGTCTACTGCCTGGCACGTACTGCCAAGCCCGGCAGTGCTTGACTTGGCGTCAGGGTGCGGGCACTTTCGGCTTGCCCCCTTCAGATGCCCGTTAGCGCTTATGTCTCTGCCTGCCCTGCTCACCCAGCACATCGTCCGCCGCCCGCAGCGGATTGCCTTGCTGCAACATATTGCCGAACAAGGTTCGATCACCCGTGCGGCCAAAAGCGCCGGCATGAGCTACAAAGCAGCCTGGGATGCCATCGACGAACTCAACAACCTGGCCGCCAGCCCGCTGGTGGAACGCAGTGTTGGCGGTCGTGGCGGCGGCGGGGCAAAACTGTCTGCCGAAGGCCAGCGGGTGCTGCGCCTTTATCAACGCTTGCAAGCGCTGCAGGCACAGATCCTCGAGGCCGCTGAAGACGCCAGCGATCTCGACCTGCTGGGCCGCCTGATGCTACGCACCAGCGCACGCAACCAATTGCATGGGCGCGTCAGCACGATCGAAGCTCAAGGCCGCTATGACCGCATCAGCCTGAACCTCGCTGGCGACCTGCGCATCGATGCCCAGATTACCCATGACAGCACCGGGCGCCTGGAACTGAGCGTCGGGACCGCTGTGGTGGCGCTGATCAAGGCGGGCTGGCTTGAGTTGCTGGGGCTCGATCAACAGCCAGCCGAGGGCTTTAACTGCTTGCCGGTGAGAGTCGATAGCCTGATCGAAGACGCCGAAGGCCCCACCGAAGTACGCCTGACGCTGGCCAGTGGGCAAACCCTGTGCGCCTTCGCTGAAGCACTCTGGCTGAAGGACCACCACGTCGTTGTAGGCAGTGACCTGCAAGTACAATTCCAGCCGTCCTACGTGCTTCTCGGAACTCCGCTGTAAAACTGCCACAAAACCGTCATGCGCCCTGACTAAGGTGACTGCCAAACCTGCAGGAAGCCTGTCATGCACCTATTAGAAGAACACCAGCCAACCGACCTCGAACACCTGACCAGCCTCAGCCGCCGCCGCTTTATTGGCGCCGGCGCCCTGTGCGGCGCGGCGCTGTTTCTGGGCGGCAACCTGCTCAGCCGCAGCGTCCTGGCAGCCAGCGTCAGTGCTGGCAACAGCAGCCTGCTGGGCTTTGCCAGCATCCCTGCCGCCAGCGCCGACAGCATCAGCCTGCCACCGGGCTACAAGGCCTCGGTGTTGATCAGTTGGGGCCAGCCGCTGCATGCCGACGCCCCAGCCTTCGACCCCTCCGGCAACGGGACCGCACAGGCCCAGGAACTGCAGTTCGGAGACCACAACGACGGCATGAGTCTGTTCCCCTTCCCCGGCGACGACCAGCGCGCGCTGATGGCGATCAACAACGAGTACACCAACTATCGCTACCTGTTCAGCCATGGCGGTAAACCGGCCTCGGCTGAAGAGGTACACAAGGCTCAGGCCGCCGAGGGAGTATCGGTGATCGAAGTGCAGCGCGCTGATGGCCAGTGGCACTTCGTCCAGAAGTCGAGCTACAACCGGCGTATCCATGGCAACACCCCCATCAGCCTGAGCGGCCCGGCCGCCGGCGATGCCCTGCTAAGGACTGCAGCCGATAACAGCGGACGCAAGGCACTCGGCACCTTCCAGAACTGCGCCAACGGAAAAACGCCATGGGGCACTTACCTGACCTGCGAAGAGAACTTCACCGATTGCTTTGGCAGCAGCGACCCGGCCCAGGCCTTTGATGCCGCGCAGAAGCGCTACGGCGCCTCGGTCACCGGCAAGGAGGTCGACTGGCACCAGCACGACCCGCGCTTTGACCTGGCCAAGAACCCCAACGAATTGAACCGCCATGGCTGGGTGGTGGAGATCGACCCCTTCGACCCGCACTCGACCCCGATCAAGCGCACCGCGCTGGGTCGCTTCAAGCACGAGAATGCCGCCCTGGCCGAAACCCGTGACGGCCGCGCGGTGGTGTACATGGGCGACGACGAACGCGGTGAATTCATCTACAAGTTCATCAGCCGTGATCGCATCGACCACAAGAACAGCAACGCCAACCGCAACCTGCTGGACCACGGCACCTTGTATGTAGCGCGCTTTGACGACGGCGACCAGCACCTCGGTCATCCGCGCGGCAAGGGGCAATGGCTGGAACTGAGCCATGGCAAAAACGGCCTCAACGCCGCCAGCGGCTTTGCCAGCCAGGCCCAGGTGCTGATCCATGCGCGCCTGGCTGCCAGCCACCTCAAGGCCACACGCATGGACCGCCCAGAGTGGATCGTGGTCAACCCCAAGGACAGCCAGGTCTATTGCACCCTGACCAACAACGTCAAACGCGGCGAAGAGGGTCAACCCGTGGGTGGCCCCAACCCACGCTCGAAGAATGTCTACGGGCAGATCCTGCGCTGGCGGGAAGACGCCGATGACCATGGCGCGATGAGCTTCGACTGGGACCTGTTTGTGGTGGCTGGCAATCCATCCGTGCATGCCGGTGACGCCAAGGCGGGGTCTGCCAACATCACCGCACAGAACATGTTCAACAGCCCGGACGGCCTGGGCTTCGATGCCGATGGCCGCTTGTGGATCCTGACTGACGGCGACTACAGCAACAGCGGTGATTTTGCCGGCATGGGCAACAACCAGATGCTCTGCGCCGATCCGGTGAGTGGCGAGATCCGCCGCTTCATGGTCGGACCCGTGGCCTGCGAGATTACCGGGATCGCGTTTGCCCCGGACCAACGGACCTTGTTCGTGGGCATCCAGCATCCGGGCGAGACCGGTGGTTCGACCTTTCCCGAGCACCTGCCCAATGGCAAGCCACGCTCGTCGGTGATGGCGATCACTCGGGAGGATGGCGGGATCGTTGGGGCGTGAGTCCATGGAAAGGCCTCATGGTGGGAGCGGCGGTGCGGCGGCCGACTTGCCCCGCGATGAGGCCAATTCAAGCAATACATTAGGTGCTGACCAGATTACGACCGCTGCGCGCTCAATCGCGGGGCAAGCCCGCTCCACCTCTTGAATGTGCGATACCATGCAAGGAACCGCACAGCAGGAGCAGACATGTCTCACCCCTTTGAAACACTCACCCCCGACCTGGTCCTGGACGCCGTGGAAAGCATCGGCTTTCTCAGCGACGCCCGGGTGCTGGCACTCAACAGCTACGAGAACCGGGTGTATCAAGTGGGCATCGAAGGGGCTGAGCCGCTGATCGCCAAGTTCTACCGCCCGGACCGCTGGAGCGACGCGGCGATCCACGAGGAACACAGCTTCACTGCTGAACTGGCCGAATGCGAAGTGCCGGTGGTGGCGCCACTTATCCACAACGGCAAGACCCTGTTCGAACACAGCGGCTTTCGCTTCACCCTGTTCCCGCGCCGTGGCGGCCGTGCACCGGAGCCGGGCAATCTCGATCAGCTGTATCGTCTCGGACAGTTGCTCGGGCGCCTGCATGGGGTCGGCGCCACTCGCTCGTTCGAGCACCGCGAAGCACTGGCAGTGGATAACTTCGGCCATGCCTCGCTGACCACGCTGCTTGAAGGCAACTTCATCCCCAAAAGCTTGTTGCCGGCCTTCGAGTCGGTGGCCCGCGACCTGCTCAAGCGCGTCGAGGCCATCTACGCCAGCACCCCGCACCAGGTCATCCGCCTGCACGGCGACTGCCACCCGGGCAACATGATGTGCCGCGACGAGGTGTTCCACATCGTCGACCTCGATGACTGCCGCACCGGCCCGGCAGTGCAGGACTTGTGGATGATGCTCGCCGGCGATCGCCACGAGCGCCTGGGCCAGTTGGCCGAGTTGATGGATGGCTACAACGAGTTCCACGATTTCGATCCGCGCGAGCTGGCCTTGATCGAGCCCCTGCGCGCCCTGCGCCTGTTGCACTACAGTGCCTGGCTGGCTCGGCGCTGGGACGACCCGGCGTTCCCGCGCAGCTTCCCCTGGTTTGGCCAGGAGCGTTACTGGGGCGACCAGATCCTCGCCCTGCGCGAGCAGATGGCAGCGCTGGATGAAGAACCGCTGAAATTGTTCTGAAGCGCGCGCGAGTCTGTCTACAATAGGCCCTGCTTTTAGATAGCTACCTAAGCAAGGAATCTGCATGCACGCCGCCAACCCGCGCCGCGGGTACATCCTGGGCCTGAGCGCCTACATCATCTGGGGTTTGTTCCCGATCTACTTCAAAGCGCTGCAAAGCGTTCCCGCAGTGGAAATCATCGTTCACCGGGTGCTTTGGTCGGCGCTGTTCGGCTCATTGCTGCTACTGGTCTGGAAGCATCCGGGCTGGTTGCGCGAACTGCGCGAAAACCCCAAGCGCCTGGCGATTCTGGCCCTGAGTGGCTCGCTGATCGCCGGCAACTGGCTGACCTACGTCTGGTCGGTGAACAACGGGCGCATGCTAGAAGCCAGCCTGGGTTACTACATCAACCCGTTGATCAACGTCCTGCTCGGCATGCTGTTGCTCGGTGAACGCCTGCGCCGCCTGCAGTGGATCGCCGTCGGCCTGGCCGCGCTGGGGGTAGCGCAACAAGTCTGGCAAGTGGGCAGCCTGCCTTGGGTGTCTTTGGTACTGGCACTGAGCTTCGGCTTTTATGGCCTGATCCGTAAACAGGCGCCGGTAGCCGCTTTGCCTGGATTGGTGGTGGAAACCTGGATGCTGGTGCCGCTGGCCATCGGCTGGATGCTGCTCAACCCCCTGGCGCACAGCACCCAGGCCAGTTTCTACACCAGCAGCGAAGCGCTCTGGCTGATCGCCGCAGGCCCGGTAACCCTGGTGCCACTGGTCTGTTTCAACGCTGCCGCACGGCACCTGCCCTACACCACCCTGGGCTTTCTGCAATACCTGGCGCCTACCCTGGTGCTGCTGCAGGCGGTATGGCTGTTCAACGAGCACCTGTCGAGCAGTACCCTGGTAGCGTTCATGTTCATCTGGGCGGGCCTGGCACTGTACAGCGTGGATGCCTGGCTGAGCCTGCGCCGACGCCGCTGATCAAAAAACACACAGCACTCTACAGGCCACGTCAACTATGGCCTGTAGCAACATCTCCCAAGCTTATCCACAGGCGCATCCCCGATAAACCGGGATAACTAATCCTCGGAGCGCAGCTCCAGCTCGACCATCAGGTCGTCGGCCAGCGCTTCCAGCTTGCCCTGCAAGACGTCCAGCGACAGCGTCAGCGGCACTGCCAGCAAGGCATCGGCATGGAACAGAGGCTCGCTGCTCATCGGCGCCGGACGCACCTCGGTGGTCAGGCGCTCGACATTGACGCCCTGCTCGGCCAGCAGCCTGGTAATGTCGCGAACGATACCCGGGCGGTCATTGCCCACCAGTTCCATGGCGATCGGCTTCCAGGTGCAGGACGGCTCGATGCCGCTTTCGGCGATCAGCACGCGAATGTCATATTTCCCCAACGCCTGTAGCGATTCGACTAATTCATCGTAGGATTCTGCTGGCACAGCCACCCGCAGAATGCCGGCAAACTGCCCGGCCATCCGCGACATACGGCTCTCCAACCAGTTACCGTTATGCTCGGCAATGCATTGAGCGATACGCTCGACCTGCCCGGACTTATCGGGGGCGATAACTGTCAGTACGAGATGATCCACGCGATAACCCTCTGCTTTTAACGTTCAGCCCCGAAATCAAAGGGCGCGCAGAAAGTATAGGCAAGGCGCGGCAACCTGCCGCAGGAGCCTAGAACGACTAATCGTGTACTGTTTCAAGATTTATCTGGAACAATCTGTCGTTTTTTTGAGAACATACCGACTCCCAGCGTGACCCTATGCGACCAAATGGTCGCAGAACGACGTATTTAGTCTAATTTTCACAACCGCAGCGCATCATGTAGTATGCCGCAGCGTTGACTACAAAACGTTGGATCGATGTCTGCCAAGGCGCCTGTGAAAATACGTCAACGCCCGCCAGCCCGTCTGGCAGGCCGCACCCAGCCGCCCATGAGGGCATGTTCTGGTGCCGTGTTTAGAGAAGCGCGCAAGGCTTAAATAGAAGAGCTGAATAGCTGAGCAGAGTGAGGCAAGCAATGACTGAACACGTTCAAGTCGGTGGCCTTCAGGTCGCCAAAGTCCTGTTCGACTTCGTGAACAACGAAGCCATTCCCGGAACTGGCGTCAACGCCGAGCAATTCTGGGAGGGTGCGGAAAAGATCATCAACGACCTCGCTCCAAAGAACAAAGCACTGCTGGCCAAACGTGACGCACTGCAGGCGCAGATCGACGCCTGGCACCAGGCGCGCCAAGGCCAGGCTCACGATGCCGCGGCTTACAAAGCCTTCCTTCAGGACATCGGTTACCTGCTGCCAGAAGCTGCAGACTTCCAGGCCTCGACCCAGAACGTCGACGACGAAATCGCCCGCATGGCCGGCCCGCAGTTGGTAGTGCCGGTGATGAATGCGCGGTTTGCCCTGAACGCGTCCAACGCCCGTTGGGGCTCGTTGTACGACGCGCTGTATGGCACCGACGTCATCAGCGAAGCCGGCGGCGCGGAAAAAGGCAAAGGCTACAACAAGGTTCGCGGCGACAAGGTGATTGCCTTCGCCCGCGCCTTCCTCGACGAATCGGTGCCACTGGCCACCGGCTCCCATGTCGACTCCAGCGCTTACCGCATCGAAGGCGGCAAGCTGGTCGTCGCCCTCAAGGGTGGCAGCAACAGCGGCCTGCGTGACGATGCGCAACTGATCGGCTACCAGGGCGACGCCTCGGCGCCGACCGCGATCCTGCTCAAGCATAACGGCCTGCACTTCGAAATCCAGATCGACGCCAGCACCCCGGTTGGCCAGACCGATCCAGCAGGCATCAAGGACGTGCTGATGGAAGCAGCCCTGACCACCATCATGGACTGCGAAGACTCGGTCGCCGCCGTCGATGCCGACGACAAAGTGGTGATCTACCGCAACTGGCTGGGCCTGATGAAAGGCGACCTGACCGAAAGCGTCAGCAAAGGTGGCCAGACCTTCACCCGGACCATGAACCCGGACCGTGAATACACTGCGCCGAACGGCGGCAACGTAAGCCTGCACGGCCGCTCGTTGCTGTTCGTACGCAATGTCGGTCACCTGATGACCATCGATGCCATCCTCGACAAGGACGGTAACGAAGTGCCGGAAGGCATTCTCGATGGCCTGGTCACAAGCCTCGCCTCGATCCACAACCTCAACGGCAACACCAGCCGCAAGAACAGCCGCACCGGCTCCATGTACATCGTCAAACCGAAGATGCATGGCCCCGAAGAAGCCGCGTTCACCAACGAGCTGTTCGGCCGTATCGAAGATGCCCTGGGCCTCAAGCGCAACACCTTGAAAGTCGGCATCATGGACGAGGAGCGCCGCACCACGGTCAACCTCAAGGCCTGCATCAAGGCTGCCAGCGAGCGGGTGGTATTCATCAACACCGGCTTCCTCGACCGTACCGGTGACGAGATCCACACCTCCATGGAAGCCGGCGCCGTAGTGCGCAAGGGCGCCATGAAGACCCAGAAGTGGATCGGCGCCTACGAGAACTCCAACGTCGATATCGGCCTGGCCACCGGCCTGCAAGGCCGTGCCCAGATCGGCAAAGGCATGTGGGCCATGCCTGACCTGATGGCCGACATGCTCGAACAGAAGATCGCCCACCCGCTGGCCGGCGCCAACACCGCCTGGGTACCTTCGCCAACGGCAGCCGCGCTGCACGCCCTGCACTACCACAAGGTCGACGTATTCGCCCGTCAGGCGGAACTGGCCAAGCGCGCCCCGGCGTCGGTCGATGACATCCTGACCATCCCGCTGGCGACCGACACCAACTGGTCGGACGAAGAAAAGCGCAACGAGCTGGACAACAACGCCCAGGGCATCCTCGGCTACGTGGTGCGCTGGATCGACCAGGGCGTAGGCTGTTCGAAAGTGCCGGACATCAACGATGTCGGCCTGATGGAAGACCGCGCCACCCTGCGGATTTCCGCGCAGTTGCTGGCCAACTGGCTGCGTCACGGCATTGTCAGCCAGGCGCAGGTTCTCGAAAGCCTAAAGCGCATGGCGCCGGTGGTCGACAAGCAGAACGCCAACGATCCGCTGTACCGCCCGCTGGCACCGGACTTCGACAACAACATCGCCTTCCAGGCGGCGGTCGAACTGGTGGTCGAAGGCAGCAAGCAACCCAACGGTTATACCGAACCGGTGCTGCATCGCCGCCGTCGTGAGTTCAAGGCACGCAACGGCCTGTAATAACGCTGGCACCACAAAGCCTCACATCCCCTCGGGTGTGGGGCTTTTGTGTTTTTAAGTCCTACACGATTCAGCGAACAATGCTCGCCAACTTGCAGAGCAGCCCGATTTTACCCGTCTACACCAGAGCCAAAAATACAGTCCGACCCTGCCAAAACGGTAAAGGATGGACACTGCATGAACGATGCTCCCAATTTGAATCGGCGCCAGCTCCTGCAAGGCCTCGGGCTGGCCTCGGCAGGGCTCGCCCTGGTCCCCGGGGCGGTGTTCGCCGGGCAAGAAGCACAACTGTTCGCCAACGGTACGCGCCCCCTGGTCAACTACCCCCAGAAGCGACCGATGATGCTGATCACCGCACGGCCTCCGCACCTGGAAACCCCCTTCAGCGTCTTCAACGAAAGCCTGCTGACCCCCAACGACGCCTTCTTCGTGCGCTACAACCTGGCCAACATCCCCACCAGCATCGACGCGACGCAGTATCGACTGACCCTCAAAGGGCAGGTTGAACGCCCACTGTCACTTAGCCTTGAACAACTCAAGCAGCTTGGCCCCGCCGTGGAGCTGACAGCAGTCCAGCAGTGCTCGGGCAACAGCCGTGGGTTCTCTTCACCACGGGTGTTCGGCTCACAGCTGGGCCATGGTTCCATGGGCAACGCACGCTGGACCGGCCTGCCGCTCAGGACTCTGCTCGAGCATGCCGGGGTCAAGGCTGGTGCGCGCCAGGTAAGCTTCCAGGGCATGGACCGGCCGGTGCTGGAAGCAACGCCAGCCTACATCAAGGCACTGGACATCGACCACGCACTAAGTCCGGAGCCAATGCTGGCCTGGGCCATGAACGGTGAAGACCTGCCCTTCCTCAACGGCTACCCGCTCAAGCTGATCGTGCCCGGTTACTTCGCCACCTACTGGATCAAGCACCTGAACGAGATTGAAGTGCTCGATCACACCTTTGCCGGGGCCTACATGAAATCCCGTTACCGCATCCCGGACAACGACTGCGAATGCACTCCGCCGGGGGCCAGCCCGGAACGTACCCGGCCGATTGGCGAGATGAAAGTCCGCTCCTTCATCACCAGCCTCAAGAGCGGCGACAGCGTTGCCCTGGGCCAGCCCATCGCACTGCGCGGCATCGCCTTCGACGGTGGCAGCGGCATCGCCGCCGTGGACCTTTCCGATGACGGCGGCAAGAGCTGGCAGGCCGCCACCCTGGCCGCGGATCCGGGGCGGTTTGCCTTTCGCCAGTGGACGAGCACCTGGACAGCACGCAGCGCAGGTCCGGTCAGCCTACAAGTACGCGCGCGCAGCCAACGCGGTGAGATACAACCCAGCGAGGCGAGCTGGAACCCCAGCGGCTACTCGCGCAATGTCATCGAAACGCTCGAACTGATCGTCGTATAGGACCTGCCACATATGAAACTGCCCATCACCGCCTGGATGCTTGTGCTGGGGCTGCTCAGCACGCCTGCGGCCCACAGCTCAACCCTGAGCATCCAGCTCCCGGCCGAAACCATCCCATTGCGTAGCGCCCAGATGCCCGGCTACACCCTGGCTACCCAGAAGTGCGGCATCTGTCATTCCGCCGACTACGTCGAGTTCCAGCCCCCTGGCATGGACCAGGCGCAATGGACCGGGCTGGTCAGCAAGATGCGCGACAATTACAAGGCGCCCTTGAGCGACAGCGACATACAGAGCATTGGCCTGTACCTGAGTGCGGCCTATGGCAGCGAAGAGCGGGCGCCACTGCCGGTGGCTCAGGCCGGCAACCTGGATGATCTGCTCTCGCGCAACGCCTGCCTCGGTTGTCATGCGCTGGAGCAGAAGATCGTCGGCCCGTCGTTCAAAGACATCGCTCAGCGATACCGCGAACAACCCGAGGCATTGAGGACCGTGGCCGGGCATATCGGCGAAGGTGGTTCCGGCCGCTGGGGGCAAATCCCCATGCCGCCGTTCACTGGGCTGTCCAGCGAAGAGCTTGAGCAGCTTGCACGTTACGTTCTTGAGCAATAGCCACGACCTTCGCCCTGGCCACAGATTACTCATGCTTGCAGGTCCTACGCAGCAGGGGGAAATTTAAGCCTTCAATCGATGCCTGTACCTGATAGTCCGCCAAGGCTGGTTTGCCCAACATGGCAAGCCCACTACCGCTTGCCAGCTTTTGGAGACAAGGATGTCATCTCGCAAGATTGCCACCAGGGATGTAATCGTCATTCTGTTGGTTGCCCTGTTGTGGGGCGCCAACTTCTCGTTCATCGGTACCAGCCTGGGTACCGTCGACCCGTACATGCTGACCGCGTTGCGGTTCTTTTTCTGCGTGTTCCCGCTGATCTTCTTTCTCCGCAAACCCCAGGCCGTCGGCCTGAAGTTCATTGCCCTTTACGGGTTGCTGTTCGGCGCCGGCATGGCCTGGCTACTCAACCTCGGTATCGCCTGGGGCGTCAATCCCGGCATCGCCTCGCTGCTTCTGCAGTTCAGCGCCTTCTTTACCGTGGGCTGGGGCGTAATGTTCTTTGGCGAAAAACTCAACCGCATAGAGCTCGGCGCCATTGCTCTCGCGCTCGTCGGCCTTGGCCTGGTCATTCACACCAGCGGTGACAACCTGTCGATAACCGGGGTGCTGTTCGTGCTGCTGGCCGCCCTGTGCTGGAGCCTGTGCAACATCATCATCAAGTTGTGCGGGCTCAAGGATGCCTTCGCCTTTCTGGTGTGGTCGTGCCTGTTCGCCATTCCTGCGCTGTTCCTGGCCACCTACCTGGTCCAGGGGCCAACGCCCTTTGTGCAATTGTTCAAGGGCTATGAGGCATCTGCCTACTTCTCGATCATGTACCAGGCCTACATTTCCACCTTGCTTGGCTACTGGGTCTGGAACAAGCAAATGCACAAGTACCCGGTCAGCCAGATTGCTCCTTACTCGATCCTGGTACCGATCTGGGGCCTGGTCATTTCCTGGTGGGTATTCGAAGAGTCAACCAACGCCGCCAGGCTGGCGGCCATAGGTCTGACCCTGAGCGCCCTGGCCTTGTTCATCAGTGCCAGGCGCCTTGAGCTGCTCATGGGCAAAACCACCCAACTGACGCCCCACTGACCCGGTTCAGCCTCTGTGGATGCCCAGTTCGCGTTTGATCAATCTGACCAACCCCTTCAGTTTTTCGTCGATCAGGGGTTTGAGCAGGAAATCAACGACACTCAGGTGCATGGCGGCAATGGCATCCTCTACCTCGGCATCACCGCAGACGATGATGATGGGTAGCTCCGCGCGTTTTGATTCACGAATCTTGCCGATCAGATCGAGGCCGTCCAGCGGAGCCATGCGCAGGTCGGTGATCAGCACGCCGATACCCGCTTGCCTTTCCAGATACTGCAGTGCGGCCTCAGGCCGCCCTTCAGTGATACAAACAATGCCATGGCTCGACAGGTAGGCAGCCAATGCCTCACGACTCGCCTTGTCATCATCGACAATCAATACTTTCAGCGGCGTAGCCGCTGGCGCCGTTACCGATGCCAGTGCCTCACGCTCGGCTTCGCTCAGTATGTCGTCATGGTCGGACATGGCTGTCTCATCATCAATAACCTGCAAAAATGTCCTGTGAATCAAGTTCAGACCGCATTCAGATTAGATGCAAACTGCCTTTCGTCGGGTAATTGACACA
Source organism: Pseudomonas tructae (assembly GCF_004214895.1). Taxonomy (NCBI): domain Bacteria; kingdom Pseudomonadati; phylum Pseudomonadota; class Gammaproteobacteria; order Pseudomonadales; family Pseudomonadaceae; genus Pseudomonas; species Pseudomonas tructae. The sequence continues at coordinate 5,533,444 of NZ_CP035952.1, forward strand.
TGACGCAACGCTTCAACACCCTGACGCCATTTATAGACTTACGTCCAATGGGCACTGGGCAGTCCGCGACCGACCATGAACAACGACAACAACAAGGTCGATGGTCACAGGTCGGCACAACGACGCGGTAATGCTCATGAGCAAAATGGACGCCTTCACCCAGGCAGGAAAAACTGCAGTCATGCAGAACATCCAGGGGACCATGCAATTTTTGCAACGCTTCCCACCGTTCAACCAGATGGAGAACGCCCACCTGGCGTTTCTCGTCGAACAGTGCCAACTGCGCTTCTATGCAGCCAATGACAGCATCATCAAGCCCAGCGACGGCCCGGTCGAGCACTTCTATATCGTCAAGCAGGGTCGGGTGGTCGGCGAGCGCCAGCACGTGACCCGCCCTGGCACCGAGACCACCTTCGAGATCACCAGCGGCGAATGCTTCCCCCTCGCTGCCCTGCTAGGCGAGCGGGCTACCCGCACCGAACACCTGGCCGGCGAAGACACCTTCTGCCTGCAATTGAACAAAGCCGCGTTCATCCGCTTGTTCACCCTGTCCGAAGCCTTCCGTGACTTTGCCCTGCGCGGAGTCAGCAGCCTGCTCGACCAGGTCAACCAGCAGGTCCAGCGCCGCGCGGTGGAAACCCTTGGCAACCAGTATTCACTGAACACCCGCCTGGGTGAACTGGCCATGCGTCACCCCGTGGTCTGTGATCCGGCAACGCCGCTGCGGGAAGCTGTGCGCCTGATGCACGAACAGCAGGTTGGCAGCATTGTCATTGTCGACGAACAACGCTTCCCTATCGGTATCTTCACCCTGCGCGACCTGCGTCAGGTAGTGGCCGATGCCAGCGCCGACTTCGCCAGCCCCATCAACCGGCACATGACCGCCGCGCCCTTCTACCTGAGCCCGCAAGCCAGTGCCTTCGATGCGGCCATCGCCATGACCGAGCGGCATATCGCCCATGTCTGCCTGGTTGACGAGCAGCGCCTGTGCGGTGTGGTGTCCGAGCGCGACCTGTTCTCCCTGCAACGCGTCGACCTGGTGCATCTGGCCCGCACCATCCGCCACGCCAGCCGAGTTGAAAGCCTGGTTTCGCTGCGCGGTGAAATCAGCCAACTGGTCGAGCGCATGCTGGCCCACGGGGCGTCCTCGACACAGATCACCCAGATCATCACCCTGCTCAACGACCATACCGTGTGCCGGGTCATCGAGTTGGCCATCGAAGACAAGGGCGACCCGGGCGTGCCGTTCAGTTGGCTGTGCTTTGGCAGTGAAGGCCGCCGCGAACAGACCCTGCACACCGACCAGGACAACGGCATCCTCTTCGAAGCCCGTGATGCCGCCCATGCCGCCGAGCTACGCGGGCGCCTGCTGCCGCTGGCCCAACACATCAACCAGGGCCTGGCGCAATGTGGCTTCAGCCTGTGCAAAGGCAACATCATGGCCGGCAACCCCGAGCTGTGTTTGTCTCGTGCCGAATGGTCACGACGCTTTGCCGCTTTCATTCGCGAAGCTACGCCGGAAAACCTGCTGGCTTCGAGCATCTACTTCGACCTGCGGGTGGTCTGGGGCAATGAGCTCGCCTGTGAACAGCTGCGCCAGAGCATCCTCGAACAAGTCGCCGACAACCGCCTGTTCCAGCGCATGATGGCCGAAAATGCCCTGCGCCAGCGCCCGCCGGTTGGACGCTTTCGCGAGTTCGTATTAACCCGCCAGGGCAACGACAAGGCCGCGACCCTCGACCTCAAGGTCCAGGGCCTGACGCCGTTTGTCGATGGCGCACGCCTGCTGGCCCTGGCCAACGGCATCGGCGCCAACAACACCCTGGAACGCCTGCGCCAACTGGTGGCCAAGAAGGTCATCGAGGCGCTCGACGGCGCTGCCTATGAAGAGGCTTACCACTTCATCCAGCAAACCCGCATGCAGCAGCATCAGTTGCAAAGCCGGCAGAACCTGGCGTATTCCAACCGGGTCGATCCCGATAGCCTCAATCATCTGGACCGGCGCATCCTGCGCGAATCCCTGCGCCAGGCGCAACGCCTGCAAAGCAGCCTGGCCTTGCGGTACCAGCTATGAGTCTGTTTGCCTGGCTACGCCCCAATCAACCGCGCCTGGACGAGCAACTGCGCCAGCGCCTGGAACAGTTGGCGGCACCGGCGCCGCTGGCTGAACACAGCCTGCGCCAGCAGCGCTGGGTGGTGCTCGACCTGGAAACCAGTGGCCTGAACCTCAATCGTGACCAGGTGCTATCGATTGGCGCCGTGGTCATCGAAGACGGCGCCATCGACTTCAGCCAGCAGTTCGAGCGCACCCTGCACCAGCGCGACCACAAGCTCACTTCCAGCGTACTGATCCACGGCCTGGGCCCCAGTGCCATCGCCGCAGGCTGCGAACCGGCTGACGCGCTGCTCGATCTCATGGACTTTATCGGCGACAGCCCGCTGCTGGCCTTTCATGCGCCTTTCGACCAGCGAATGCTCGGCCGCGCCTTGAAAGACCACCTGGGCTATCGCCTGCAGCATCCGTTCTTCGATGTCGCCGAGTTGGCCCCATTGCTCAACCCGCAGATCACCCTGCGCGAAGCCGGGCTGGATGACTGGACCGCCTGCTTCAACCTGGAGGTTGCCGAACGCCACAACGCCAGCGCCGACGCCATGGTGACCGCCGAACTGGCCCTGATCCTGTTAAGCCAGGCCCGGCGCCAAAAACTGGACAGCCCGGCACTGCTCGATCAACAACTGCAGCGCCTGCGCAGGCGTCGCCAACAAAGCCATGGCTTTTGAACATCATCCGATGAGCGTGAATTGCATCTGACCGGGAGCATCTGCGACAATCGCGAATAATTCTCGTTAGTTAACGTGTCTTTTCGGGGAACGCCTTGTCGTCTGTGCAAAGCCCACACACTGAGCTGGTCGGTGCGCTGTATCGCGACCATCGCAGTTGGCTGCTCGCCTGGCTACGGCGCAACATCGCTTGCGCCGACCGTGCCGAAGACCTGAACCAGGACACCTTCGTGCGCCTGCTCGGGCGTGAGCAATTGCCTGTACCACGCGAACCCCGGGCGTTCCTGCTGGCCATCGCCAAGGGCTTGTTGTTCGACCACTTTCGCCGCGCAGCACTGGAGCAGGCGTACCTGGCCGAACTGATGCTGATTCCCGAAGCCGAGCACCCCTCCCCGGAACAACAGCATCTGATCCTCGAAGACCTCAAGGCCATCGACCGCCTGCTTGGCAAGCTGTCGAGCAAGGCCCGGGCAGCCTTTCTGTACAACCGCCTGGACGGCCTGGGTCATGCCGAGATCGCCGAGCGTCTGGGCGTCTCGGTCTCGCGGGTGCGCCAGTACCTGGCCCAGGGCATGCGTCAATGTTACGTGGCGCTGTACGGTGAGCCGACATGAACAACCAGCCGGTTTCAACCCGGGTGCTGGATGCCGCCATCGCCTGGCAATTGTGCCTGGATTCGGGCAGTGGCAGCGCCGATGAGCGCGCCGAATTCGCCCGCTGGCATGCCGCCAGCGAAGAACACGCCCGCGCCTGGATGCAACTGGGCATGCTTGACCAGCGCTTTAGCGCTGCGGCCGGCCCGGCGCGCCAAGCCCTGCTGCAATCACGCGCCGGTCTACGCCAGCGGGTACGCAAGCTGGGCCGCGGCGTGGCCAGCCTGGTGCTGGTGGTTGGCCTGTTGAGCTGGGTCAGTGCCCATCAATCGCTGGGCTATTGGCTGGCCGACCAGCGCACCGGCACGGGTGAGCAGCGCACCTTGCGCCTGACCGACGGCACCCTGATCAGTCTCAACACCCATTCGGCGGTAGATATCCGCTTCGATGGCAAAGAGCGCCTGATTGTCTTGCACGAAGGCGAAATCTCCATCGAGACCGGCCACAAGGATGACCGTCCCTTTGTCGTCAGCACCGCCGATGGCCGCCTGCGTGCGCTGGGCACGCGTTTTCTGGTCAAGCTTGAAGACCAGGGCACACGCCTGAGCGTACTGCAGTCGGCAGTGGCCGCCCGGCCACAAAACAGCGGCGACGAACAGATCTTCAAGGAAGGTCAGCAAGTGCTGATGAACCACGACCGTCTGGGCCGGGCTGACGGCCTGGACGTCGGTGCCGATGCCTGGACCCGTGGCATGCTGGTCGTCGACAACGTGCGCCTGGCGGACCTGGTCGACGAACTGGGGCGCTATCGCAGCGGCCACCTGGGCGTTGCCGCAGAAGTGGCTGACCTGCGCATCACCGGTAGCTTCCCGCTCAACGACACCGACCTTGCGCTGACGTCGTTGCTGCCGACCTTACCGGTGCAGATCGAGCAGCGCACGCCGTGGTGGGTGACGGTAGTAGCCAAACACAAGACGCCCTGAGGGCCCATGGGAGCCGGCCTTGCAGGCGATAGGCCACGTCAGCAGCCCCTTGTGCAATACAAATCAAAATTATTTTCACTCCCCCCTGACACTTATCCCAACTCACTCGGCAAGGAAGCTAGTTAGCACTTACTTTCGTCGAGGAGCCGCTGTATGTCCCGCGCTTTTGAGAACTTCCTGCGTCCCAGCTTGCTGGCCATGGCCATTGCCCTGACAGCACCTCTGGCGAGCAGCCCGCTGATCGCCGCCGAGCAATCGGGCGGCCTGCGCAGCTACAACCTGCCTGCCGCACCGCTGTCGACCACACTGAACCAGATCGCCAGCCAGGCCGGCATTGCCTTGGCCCTGGACCCGAGCCTGGCCAGCGGTCGTACCTCGGCGCCAGTCAGCGGCCAGTACGATGGCGTCGGCGCCCTGCAAGCGGCCCTGCGCGGCACCGGCCTGCAACTGCAACAAAGCAGTGCCGGTACCTACAGCCTGATCGCCGCCCCCGACGGCACCCTGGCCCTGCCGGAAACCAGCGTCAACGCGCGCAGCGATTATGAAAGTGCCTGGGGCCCGGCTACCGGCTTCACCGCGACCCGCACTGCCGCTGGCAGCAAAACCGACACGCCGATCGTAGAAGCACCGCGCTCGATGAGCGTGATTACCCGCGAACAACTGGACGATCGCCAAGTCCTCAACCTCAACGATGCCCTGCGTTACACCGCCGGCGTGCAAAGCAGCGGCTACGCCTCCGACACCCGCGCCGACTGGCTGCGGGTGCGCGGCTTCGACCCGACCCAGTTCCTCGACGGCCTGCCATTGCCCAAAGGCTCGTTCGCCAACCCGAAAGTCGAGCCGTGGAACCTTGAGCGTATCGCCGTGCTGCGCGGCCCGGCATCCTCGGTGTATGGCCAGACCCCGCCCGGTGGCATGCTCGACATGGTCAGCCGTCGCCCCCAAGCGCAAAGCGCCCACCAGATCGAAGCTCAAGTGGGCAGCAACAACCACCGCCAGATCAACTTCGACAGTACCGGCAAGATCGATGACGAGGGTCAGTTCCTGTACCGTGTGAGCGGCGTGGTACGCGACAGCGGCGCGCCGACCGATCATGTACCGGACAAGCGCTACAACCTCGCGCCGAGCCTGACCTGGAACATGGATGAAGACACCAGCCTGACCTTCATCACCCAGTTCACCCGCGACGATACCGGTATCAGCGGCCAGTTCCTCCCGCTGCAGGGCACCAAGCTGGGCTCGCCGGCAGGCGACATCTCCCACCACAAAAACCTCGGTGATCCGGACTGGGAGTTCTACGATCGCACCTACTACGCCTTGGGCTATGCCTTCGAGCACCGTCTGAACGATGTCTGGCAGTTCCGCCAGAACCTGCGCTACACCAAGAGCGACCTGTCGTTCCAGGGCATCAACGTTGCGACCATGAACAACGACACGATCCAGCCTGACGGCACCGTCCCGCGAGAAACCGGCATCGTCAACGAAGACATCAGCCAGTTCGCCGTCGACAACAACTTCCAGGCCGACTTCCAGACCGGCGACCTGAGCCACACCTTGCTGATTGGTCTGGACCACCAGCGCTCGAACACCAACTACCGCTGGGACTACGGCCTGAGCGGCAGCGTGCCGCCAGGCAATGTGATCAAGCCGCCGTACGGCCAGGACTTTTCCAAGGTGTCGTACTTCACCATGTACGACTACGGTCAGAAGACCCGCCAGACCGGCTTCTACGTGCAGGACCAGATCGCCCTCGACAACTGGCGCCTGACCCTGGGCGGGCGTGAAGACTGGATTCACACCGGCACCACCTTCCACAACCTGAACGATGCCACCAGCACCGAGCGTGACAAGGCCTTCACCGGCAACGTCGGCCTGAGCTACGTATTCGATAACGGTGTGACCCCGTACGTCTCCTACACCGAGTCGTTCCAGCCGACTTCCGGCGCCGCAGCCAATGCTACCCAGTCGTTCAAACCGACCGAGGGGCATCAGTACGAAGTCGGTGTCAAATACCAGCCGGTCGGCAGCAAGAACCTGTATACCGCTGCCGTGTATGACCTGCGCCAGGACAACGTGGAAGTCACCGAGGGCAACATCACCCGCCAGGTTGGCCAGTTGCAGGTCCGCGGCCTTGAGCTCGAAGCCACCACTCAGGTAACCGAAAACCTCAAGCTGATCGGTTCCTACAGCTACACCGATACCGAGATCCTCAAGGGTGCGGCCGACGAACAAGGCAATCGCATGGCGCTGATCCCGCGCAACCAGGCGACCCTGTGGGCTGACTACACCTGGCACAACGGCCTGCTCGACGGCTTCGGTGTTGGCGGTGGCGTGCGCTATGTCGGTGACAACTACGGCAACACCACTAACACCGATCTGGGTTATGTCGGTTCCTACACCATCTACGACGCGTCGCTACACTACGACCTGGGCCGCAAGGTCAGCACACTCAAAGGCATGACCGTCGCCGTCGAAGCCAAGAACCTGTTCAACAAGGACTACCTGGCCAACTGCGACGGCTACTGGTGCTACTACGGTGACGAGCGCAACGTGGTTGCCAGCGTGAACTACAAGTTCTGATGAAAAGCCAGACCATACGCCGCTGGTCCTGGGTACACACCTGGACCAGCCTAATCTGCACCTTGTTCCTGCTGATGTTGGCGCTCACCGGCTTGCCGTTGATCTTTCATCACGAAATCGACCACCTGCTGGGCGATGCCCCGGTGCTCAAGCAAATGCCTGCCGATACGCCCAGGCTCGACCTGCAGGAACTGGTGCTCAAGGCCCAGGCCCATCGCCCGGGCGAGGTCATGCAGTACTTTGGTTGGGATGAGGACGACAGCAACGGCGTGATCGCGATCATGGCCGCCACCGCGGGTACCGAGCCGAACTCGTCGCACACCTTCATGCTCGATGCACGCACGGGCGAAGCGGTGGCAATGCCTTCGGCCAATGGCGGTTTCATGATGACCATGCTGCGCCTGCATGTGGACCTGTTCGCAGGGCTGCCCGGCAAGCTGCTGCTGGCGTTCATGGGCCTGTTGTTCGTGGTGGCGATCATCTCCGGCGTGGTGCTTTACGCGCCATTCATGCGTCGACTGAAGTTCGCCACCGTACGCAACGACAAATCCACACGCCTGCGCTGGCTCGACCTGCACAACCTGATCGGCATCGTCACCCTGACCTGGGCGTTGGTCGTGGGGGTAACCGGGGTGATCAGCGCCCTGTCGGACCTGGTCATCGCGGCCTGGCGCTTTGAGAGCCTGACAGCAATGGTTGCACCCTACCGCGATGCACCACCACTGACCCAACTGGCGCCTGTCAGCCGGGTACTGGATATCGCTGAAGAAGCCGCGCCGGGCATGGTCCCGGACTTCATCGCCTTCCCCGGCACGCGCTTTTCCAGTGAGCATCATTATGCGGTGTTCATGAAAGGTGGCAGCCACCTTACCTCGCACCTGCTGACCCCGGTGCTGATCGACGCCAGTAACCTGCAAGTCACCGCTATCGGTGACCGCCCCTGGTACATGGATGCCATGGGCCTGTCGCAGCCATTGCATTTCGGTGACTACGGCGGCCGGCCGATGCAGATTCTCTGGGCCGTGCTGGATGTGCTGACCATCATTGTGCTGGGGAGCGGTGTGTATTTGTGGGTGGTGCGTCGACGGGCCTCGGCGCCGGGAGCCAACCCATGAAGCGCAAGTCGTCGAGCCTGTGGGCAGTATTCGCCATGCCCACCCTGATCGGCTTGATCAGTGCGCTGGGCCTGTTCGCCGCGTTGCTGGGCGATGGCGGGTGGGACGTGCTGGCCTGGGTGGGATTAGGCTTGCCAGCGCTCTACAGTTTGCGCGGTCTGGCGAGATAGCAATCGCGGGGCAAGCCCGCTCCCACAGATATCTCTGTAGGAGCGGGCTTGCCCCGCGATGACGCCGTATCAGTCAGCCAATTTCGGCAGGCATTCATCCAGCCGCCTGTACAGGGCACTACCGCTCGGCCAGTTACGCAGCAGCCGCGCTCGGTCGCGGGCAAAGGCCTGGGCAAAGCTCATCTGGGTGGCATGCTGGCACATGGCATCCAGATCAATCAGCGACCATTGGCCGTCCTGCCAGAACAGGTTGTGGCCCTTCATGTCGCCATGGCTGATGCGCTCGTGGATCAACTGACCCAGCAGTTGCTGCAGGGCCTGCAACTGCTGCTCAGGCACTTCGCCAGAGTCGACATAAGGCGCAAAGCAGGCCAGCAGGTCCGGGCCATCGGCGTACTCGGTGACCAGGTAAGCGCGGCTGCGCAAGCCCATGAAGCGCAGTTCTTGCACCGCCAGCGGCTTGGGCGTGGAGATGCCAAGAAACTCCAGGCGGTGCCCTTCGATCCACGAATGCCAGGCTCGGCTCGGGCGCCAGAAACGCTTGAACCAGTGAGCGGTGTTCTTGATGTTGTAGCGTTTGAGCACCAACCGCCGGCCATCGATATCAACCCGCGCCACACTGGCCGCACCACCGGTCTTGTACAGGTGCCCCTGGTCGATCAGGGTGTCGGCTTGCTCCAGCACTGGCAGCATGGCAGCCACTTCAGTGCGGCGGATCGAACGCAGGCCCGAGGGGCCGCGCTCGACGCTGAACAGCGTGCACTCGCGCCCGGCCTTGTCGAGATAATCCTTCAGGCGCCAGCTGCGGACCTTGTCGATCTGCTTCTGCAGGGTTTCCAGCGGCAGCGCGTGTTCGGCGTTGGCCAGCAGGTAATGCACCAGCAGCTCTTCGATAAAAGGCTCAAGGCGCTTGGGCAACTGGGCGAACAGCACCCCGAGGTTCTGCAACACTTGCTGACGCGACAGCGGCTGGCCAAGGGTCTGGGCCTTGATCCCGGCACCATCGATCAAATACAGCTGACCGTTGTGGCGCAGCAGATTGTCCAGGTGCAGGTCGTCCTGCCACAGGCCCTTGGCATGCATCTGCGCCACGGCGGTCAGTGCGTCACCCAGTACCAGGTGCTGTTCATCGGCCAACGGTGGCAGGGCTTCGACTTCAGCCCAGGCATCGGCCAGGCTCACCGCCCCTTCAAGAAACTCGAACAGCAGCCAGCCACCCTCGCCTTCGCGCAAGCCATCGGCCAGCAGCAACGGTGTGGTCAGGCCTTGCGCGGCCAGCAGCCGTGCACCTTCCAGCTCGCGTTGGAAATGCCGGGCGGCGCTGTTGCCGACCAGCAGTTTGGCCAGCACCGGCTTGCCGCGCCAGATCCCGGCGCCAACGTAGCGCTGGCCCGGTAGCACCCGCAACAGGCTGAGCAACTGCAGCTCGGCGCTACCCGCGGCATCGGCCAGGCCGATGTTCAGGGGCAGGTCCGGGCTACGCCCGGCATCCTTGAGTTCAGACAATCGCATCAGCGCGCCTCTTTCTCACGGCGGCGGCGCATCAGGCGCTGCAACCAGGTATCGACCAATGCACTGTCGGTGGACTGGTCCAGATAGGACGAGAGCATCACCCGCACTTCAGCTTCACTCCAGATCGGCGCCCGGCGCAACAGCGGTTCAAGGTCCTTGAGCCGGTCGCGCATGCCCAACAGCAGTGGCCGGGTTTTCTCCAGGTCGATCAGTTGTGCCTGCCAGCCATCGCTGCGGGTGCGCAGAAAGATGTGCTTGGGGTAGAAGCAGCCATGTACCTGGTTTGCCCCGTGCAGGGTCCGCGCCAGCTGCCCGCAGGCGCGCAGGATGCCCTGGCGTTGGCCGATGTCCAGCTGCGACCACTGCGCCAGCAGGCTGTCGAGGTCGCTCCAGTCATCCAGGGCGCGGGTCATGAGGATCGCCCGGCGCTCGCCTTCGACTTTGCGCTCGCCGTAGTACACAGCCTGCAAAGCCGGGATACCCAGCTTCTGGTAGCGGCTGATATTGCGAAACTCACGGGCGAAGGTCGGCTCGCCAAACGGCCGGTGCAAAGTGCGGGTCAGGTAGTCGCTCTGGCGCTTGAGGTAATAGCCCTTGCCTTCAAGCTCCAGGCGAAAAACGCTGCTCCAGCCGCCACGGCCGGTATTGGGCTCATCCACCGCATCGAGCTGCAAGGCCCAGAGCTGGTCGAAGCCATTGAGGCCATGGCGCTCAAGCAGTGCCATATCGACACTGGCGAGAAAATCAGTCATTCGCGTCCCTCGAAAAACGTCACCACATGACGAATGCGGCGCTTGTCCGACGCATTCAGGCGCTCGCGCCCGCGGTACTGCAGGTAGAAGCGCAGACGCTGGGTACTCGACAAGTGGTACTTGGCGACTTTATCCAGGCACGCAAGGTCTTTGGTGATGCGATAGCGCAGCATGAAGCCCCACCAGAAATCGCCGGTCGGGCAGTCGATGAAGAATAGCGTGGCCTGGTCATCCACCAACAAATTGCGCCACTTCAGGTCGTTATGGGTGAAGTGGTGGTCATGCATGATCCGCGTGTGCCGTGCCAGCTGACGGCTGATGTGGTCGACCCAGGCGCGATCGGCCAGGCGCGCATCGTTGCGCTCGGCCAGCGCCGAGAGGTCTTCAGTGCGCGGCAGCTCGCGGGTGATCATCGCTCCGCGGCCAAAAGCCAGACCATTGCGCTCAAGACCGAAGGCGACCACTTCGGCAGTGGGAATGTCCCACTTGGCGAACTGCTTGAGGTTCTGCCATTCAGCCTTGATCCGCGGGCGCCCCAGGTAGCGGCGCAGGCCTTTGCCGGCGCCGGTATAGCGTTTGACGTAGTAATTGACCCCATCACGCTCGACCCGGATCACTTCGCTCAGCGGGTCACGCGTCAAACGCTCGCCCTTGAGGGCGAACACTGCATCGATACTGCCAAAATCCGGCGCCAGGGCCTGATAGGCAGGCTCCAGTTTCCAACCCGCCATCAGAGCGCGTCTCCGTACCGTTGTTTACGCTCATAGAGCTTCTGCGCCTTGCCTTCCAGCCAGGCCAGCAGCCCGGCTTCCTCGGCGAGGACCTGTCGTAGCGGCTGTTGGAAGTAGCCACGCAGGAAGCGCAACTTGTCGCGTCGGGTCAAGCCGATGTCCAGCGCCGAAAAGTACAGCGCAGCCAGGTCCTTGTCGCGCCAGCGGCGAGAGATTTTCGCTCGGGTCTGGGCGCGGTGCAGGTCGATGACCGACAGTTTGAAATCATCGGCCGTCACCGGCCGATCGGTGTGCAGCAGGAAATGGCAGATATAGCAGTCGCGGTGGTTGACGCCTGCACGGTGCATCATCCCGGTCATGCGCGCCACTTCAGCGATCAGCGCACGCTTGAGGCGCGGCTCTGGCGGCTGCTTGAGCCAGTCGATGCTGAAATCTTCCAGGCTGACGGTCGGCGCCAGCTCTTGGGTGACGATGAACGAATGCTGGGTCGCCGGGTTGTCACCACGCTCGCCATAGGCGACCGCCGTCATGGTCGGCACGCCGACTTCGTGCAGGCGCTGGATGGCCTGCCACTCCTGGCCGGCACCGAGTACCGGCAGCTTGGCGGTGAACAGGTTCTTGAAGATCTCGCCCCAGCCGATGCCACGGTGGATCTTGACGAAGTAGCCACGGCCTTCGACTTCGGTGCGCAGGGTACGGCGGCCTTCCAGCTCGCGGTACACCTCGCCTTGCAGGGCCTCGACGGCCTCGAAGGCATCGCGCCCGGCCCACAGGCGCTTGAACGGCTCAGCCAGTATCAGTTTCATGCGCGCTCCTGCGCCAGGATCACGTCGGCGGCATGCTCGGGCATGCTGTAGAGGTCGGCGCTGTCGGCGAACGCCAGGCCGTTGCACGCCCACTCGGCACGGGCATTGCCGTCGTCGAGCATACGCTGCAGGTAGCGGTTGAGCTGCTCCTGCTCGAACGGCTCGTCGAGTACCAGGCCGCTGTCGGCTTCGGCAATGTAATGGGCATAGCCGCACACCGCCGAGACCAGCACCGGCAACCCGGCAACCAGCGCTTCGAGCAGCACGGTGCCGGTGTTCTCGTTGTAGGCCGGGTGAATCAGCAAATCGGCACCAAGCAGAAAACGCGGGATATCGCTGCGGCCCTTGAGAAATTGCACCTGGTCGGTCAAGCCCAGGGTCGCACTTTGCAGCTGAAATACCTTGGGGTCGTCCTGGCCGATGACCATCAAGCGCGTGCGCTTGCGCAGGGCCGACGGCAAGGCGGCCAGGGCCTTGAGGCTACGGTCGACGCCCTTGGTCTTGAAGCCCGAGCCGATCTGCACCAGCAGCAACTGATCGTCTTTGAGGTCGAATTCGCGACGAAACTCGGCGCGAATCTCGGCGGCATTGGCCGGCGCGCGACGATCCTGGCTGATGCCCGGCGGCAGCAGGTGGAAACGCTCAATCGGCGTGTCGTAGTGCTTGATGAACAGCGGCTGCTGGACTTCGGAGATCATCAGGATCTGGGTCTTGGCCTCCTTGGCGAACACCGCCCGCTCGTACTCGGCAAAGTGCCGGTAGCGGCCCCAGCGCCGGTACAGCGAATTGCGCAGGTTCTGCGCCTTGTCCTCGAAGCAGCCGTCGGCGGCGTAATAAACGTCCAGCCCGGGCATCTTGTTGAAACCGATCAGGCGGTCGACCGGGCGCTTGGCCAGGTCCGCTTCCATCCAGGCGCTGAGTTTCTCGTTGCGCCGGTGGTTGAACAGCGCCTTGACCGGCGCCACCAGCACTTCAAAACCCTCGGGCACATCACCTTCCCAGATCAGCGTGTAGACGCGGATCTGGTGACCGCGACGCTGGCACTCCAGGGCAATGCGCATGAAGTCGCGCTGCAAGCCACCGAAAGGGAAATACTTGTACAGAACAAAAGCCAGTTGCATCAACGAACATCCTCAGCCAGCAGCAACGCGCGCAATTGGCTCGCCACACGCTCGGGATTCAGGCGAGTGAAGCACAGCGGCCACTCGCGTTTGAGATCGAACCGGCGCTGATCGTCAGCGCTCGGTTTATAGGTACATTTTTTCTGCAGGCACGGCGCACAGGCAAAGTCGCTGGCGATATGCACCTGGGACTTGCCATAGGCCCCGGTAAGCCCCGGGTTGGTCGGCCCAAACAGCGACAGGGTCGGCACATCCAGTGCCGCCGCCAGGTGACCGAGGCCGGTATCCACGGCAACACAGGCCTTGGCTGCGGCCAACACCCGGGCCACGCCCACCAGATTGAGTTTGGGCAACACCTGGCAGTTGTTCAGGCCCTTGGCGATGCGCTCGGCACGCGCCTGTTCGGCCGGGTTGCCCCACGGCAGGCGTACTTGCAGGCCTTGCTGACCCAGACGCTCGGCCAACTGGCGCCAGTAGGCTTCGGGCCAGTGCTTGGTCGCCCAGGTGGTGCCATGCAGAAACACCACGAACGGCGCCGCTGGCGGCAGCTGCAGGCGGTTCAGGTCCAGGCCGTAATCGCCAAGGCCCGCCGGCAGGTTGTAACCCAGGGCCAGGGCGAACAGCTGGCGCACCCGCTCCACCGCATGCTGGCCGCGCTCCACCGACAAACGCCGGTCATAGAAGCGGCTGGACAACCCTTCACGGGCCGAGTAGCGGTCCATGCCGGCCACCGGCGCCTTGACGTAACGGGTCAGCCAGGCCGACTTGACCAGGCCCTGGGCGTCAATCACCAGGTCGTACTTGCTCTCGCGCAGACGCTGCTTGAACTGGCGCCATTCGCCGCTTTTGAAGGTCTGCCAGAGGTTCTTGCGCCAGCGGCGGATGGCCACCGGGATGACCTTGTCCACCGCTGGGTGCCAGCCGGGGATCTCGGCGAAGCCTTCTTCCACCACCCAGTCGAAACGGATACCGGGAATGGCCCGGGCAGCGTCGGTCAGCGCCGGTAGCGCATGGATCACATCGCCCAGGGACGAGGTCTTGATCAGCAATACCCGCACTTAGTCGACCTCGGCCATGACATCGATCAGGCTTGGGCCGTTCAGACGCTGCAGCGCCGCTTCCACGGCTTGTGGCTCAAGCTGACGCAGGCAGTTGTAGTGGCCGAAACGGCAGGTACGGTCGAAACAGGGGCTGCAGTCCAGGCCCAGGCGCACCACCTCGACCTGATCGGCCAGGGGCGGGGTAAAGCCTGGCGAAGTCGAGCCGTAGATTGCCACCAGCGGGCGGTTCAGCGCCGCAGCCACGTGCATCAGGCCGGAATCGTTGGACACCACCGCGTCGCTGCACGACAGCAGGTCGATAGCTTCGGCCAACGAGGTCTCGCCACTGAGGTTGACCGCTTCTTCGCGCAGGCCAGGGATCAAGCGGGCGCGAATGGCTTCGCCGACAGCGTGGTCGTTCTTCGAGCCGAACAGCCAGACTTGCCAGCCTTCGCGGATCTTGCTCTCGGCGACCTTGGCGTAATGCTCCGACGGCCAGCGTTTGGCTTCACCGAACTCGGCACCAGGGCACAATGCCAATACCGGGCGGTCCAGGCTCAGGCCGAACTTGGCCAGGGCAGCGTCGCGGCTCTGTGCCTGAATCTGCAGGCTCGGCCGTGGATACGGCTGCGTAAGCTCAGTGCCGGCCGGGTAGGCCAGGGCCATGAAACGCTCGATCATCAGCGGATACTTGGCCTTGTCGAGTTTGCGCACATCGTTGAGCAGGCCAAAGCGCAGTTCGCCGCGCCAGCCAGTACGCTTGGGGATGCCGGCAAAGAACGGCACCAGTGCCGATTTGAGCGAGTTGGGCAGCAGGATCGCCTGGTCGTACTGGCCGGCCAGGGACTTGCCGATACGCCGGCGCGTGGCAAGCTCCAGCGCGCCGTGGCCGAGCGGGAAGCTCAAGGCCTGGCGCACTTGTGGCATGCGTTCGAGGATCGGCCGGCTCCACTCGGGCGCCAGCACGTCGATCACACATTCCGGGTGACGTTGCTTGAGGCACTGGAACAGGGTCTGCGCCATCACCATGTCGCCCACCCAGCTGGGGCCAATGATCAAAATTCTCATGCTTTATCCAGAAACGATCAGGGAGGCTGCAAACTGTCCGTGAACAGCCTGGCCTCCCCTCTTTATATTCAGGCTATATGTCGACCAGTGTACGCCACTCGGGCTGTACTGTGGTCGTGGCAGGCGTCCTGGTGCCTGAACCGCCTGGTCGATGCATCACCTCAAGCCTAGCTGCGACCAGATCCGCCGCACCTCCTGGCGCTCCTGAACGAACTGATCGGCGCCGATCACCCCGGCCTGCTTCTGCAGGGCCTGGCGGTGCGCGGCGGAACGGAACGCCTTGTATACCTCGCGCAGCAGCACGGCATCGCTGGCGGGCATCAGCCCGGCCTGCTCGAGCTCTTCGAGGATGCGGATGTTGTCGGTCCAGCGCAGCAGTGCCGGATGGTCGTGAGACCAGGCCAAAGCTGCGTATTGCACCATAAATTCGATATCGACGATACCACCGGCATCCTGCTTGATGTCGAAGGGTACCCCGGCATCGAATGCATTGGCCGCCGTCCCGGCAGCGCTGAGCCTGGTACCGAGGTTGTCGCGCATCTTGGCGCGCATATCGCTGACTTCGGCCTGCAGCTTGGGCAGGTCACGGGCCTGGCCGAGGATACGCGAACGTACACCCTCGAACGCCGAACCCACTTGCGGACAACCGACCAGCACCCGGGCGCGGACCAGGGCCTGATGCTCCCAGGTCCAGGCTTCGTTCTGCTGGTAACGTTCGAAGGCGCCCAGGGAGCTGACCAACAACCCTGAAGCACCCGAAGGCCGCAGGCGCATATCCACGTCGTAGAGCTGCCCGGAGTTGGTTTGGGTGGTCAACAGGTGAATGATGCGCTGGCCCAGGCGGGTAAAGAACTGCGCGCTGTCGATCGGCTTGGCACCGTCGGTTTCGGCCTGCGGATCACCGTCGTGAATGAACACCAGGTCCAGGTCCGAACCGTGGCCCAGCTCGATACCGCCCACCTTGCCATAGCCGACAATAATGAACCCGGGGTCGCACAGGCTGCCGTCACTGCGTTTGGGCTGGCCATGACGGCTGACGGTCTGGCGCCAGGCCAGGGCCAGCACCTGGTTGAGGATGGCTTCGGCCAGCCAGGTCAGGTAGTCGCTGACCTTCATCAACGGCAGGTTGCCGGCGATTTCCGAAGCCGCCACGCGCAGGCTGTGGGCCAGTTTGAAATGGCGCAGGGCTTCCATCTGTTGCTCGAGGTCGTCTTCGGGAATGCGCGTCAGCCGCTCACGCAGCTCGGCAGCCAGCTCCGGGGCCTGCGGCGGGCTGAACAGCCGGCCTTCGTTGAGCAACTCGTCGAGCAGCAGCGGGAAGCGGGTGATCTGTTCGGCGATCCACGGACTGGCGGCGCACAGGGTCAGCAGGCGGCGCAGTGCACCAGGGTTTTCGGTGAGCAGCACCAGATAGGCCGAGCGCCGGGCGACGGCTTCGACCAGCGGCAACACCCGCTCCAGCACCAGGTCCGGATCGGCATGCTCCACCGCCTGGGCCAGCAAGCGCGGAATAAAGGCATCCAGCCGCTCCCGACCCAGGCGCTGCATGGCCCGCAACTGCGGGCTGGCACGCAGGCCGGCGAGTTGCTTGAGGGCTTTTTGTGGGTCGGCGAAACCGGCGTCCTGCAACTGACGGCAAGCGGCCTCTTCGTTTTGGGCTTCTTCCCACAACGGTAGCCATTCGCCGCCGACGATCACTTCGCCTTCTTCATTCTCGTCTTCGTCCGGGTCGGCAATCACCTGCCGGAAGTGCCAGTCGATACGCCCGCGCCAGTGCATCAGTTGTGCGTGGAAGCCCTGCCAGTCGGAAAAACCGAGCATGAAGGCAATGCGCGCGCGGTCCAGCTCATCGTCCGGGAGCATCTGGGTCTGGCGGTCGGCTATGGCCTGGATCGCGTGTTCGGTATAGCGCAGGAACTCATAGCCTTCGCGCAACTCGGCAATCACTGCCGGCGGCAGGTAGCCCTGGCCTTCAAGGGTCGAGAGCACCTTGAGCAAGGGCCGCTGCTGCAGGCTCAGGTCGCGCCCGCCGTGGATCAATTGGAAAGCCTGGGCAATGAACTCGACTTCGCGAATGCCGCCGGCGCCCAGCTTGATGTTCTCGGCCATGCCCTTGCGCCGTACTTCCTGCTGGATCAACTGCTTCATGGTGCGCAGCGCTTCGATGGCCGAGAAGTCCAGGTAGCGCCGGTAAACGAAGGGCCGCAGCATATCCAGCAACTGCGCGCCGGCGACCTGGTCACCGGCCACCACCCGGGCCTTGATCATCGCGTAGCGTTCCCAGTCACGCCCCTGATCCTGGTAGTACTGCTCCAGGGCATTGAAGCTCAGTACCAGGGCGCCGGCCGAGCCGTAGGGGCGCAGGCGCATGTCGACACGGAAGACAAAACCGTCGACGGTGATCGGGTCCAGAGCCTTGATCAAGCGTTGTCCCAGGCGGGTGAAGAACTCCTGGTTGTCCAGCGAACGCTTGACCCCTTCGGTCTCGCCGCCCTCGGGGAAGGCGAAGATCAGGTCGATGTCCGACGACAGGTTCAGTTCCACCGCACCCAGCTTGCCCATGCCCAGCACCACCATATGCTGGGGCTGACCGCTGCGGTGGCCGATCGGCGTGCCGAACTGCTGGCAGTGGCGCGGGTACAACCAGTGGTAGGCCTGGTCGATAGACGCGTCGGCAAGATCGGAAAGATCGCGGCAGGTCTGCACCAGGTCGGCCAGGCGGCTCAGGTCACGCCAGATGATCCGCACCTGCTGGCGGCTGCGCTGGCGGCGCAGGTTGCGCGCCAGGTCGTCTTCGCTCTGCGCAGCCTGGCTGGCGGACGCAACCTGGGCACACAGCTCGCCCGGGGCAAAGGCGCGGTCCAGTTCGCCGCTGGCGGCAAGCTCGACCAGCATCGCGGGGTCACGCACGACCTGCTCAAGGACGAAATCACTGGCGGCGGTCACCCGGGCGAACTGTGCCCAGCGTTCGGCGCTCCAGTCATCAACGCTCAATTCAAGTTGTTGGGCAACCGCTGCACGAAACGATTGCTCGTTACGGTTGGCCAACGCGGTGAGGGTGGCCGGCAGTTCGGCCAGCAAAGGCAGGCTCATGGTCTATCCTTGATCGGCGAGATTGGGTTGGCAGCAGTGGGAGCGGTACGGTTGGACTGTCGTACAAAAGTTAGAAATAGCTGAAATATCTGATTTTCTGGCATAAAACATCGCAGCAAACCTTTTATTAACTTGTTTTTAACCACCGGTATCGATTTTTCCCACAACCCGAACAGCGGCCACGAGCCTTATTTGTGTAGTTTTACTACTGTCAAATCACTTCAAAAGCATGAAATGGTGATTCATTTGTAGTAAAACTACACAGCGCCGGTACACTCTCCGGTAATCCAAGAATTTCATGTCGTCTGCCCAAAAGGCCAGTCGCAAACTCAGGCAACCGATTCTGGAAGCCTTTCCGCCCTGGAGCAAGCCATGCAAGACCTCGATCCCGTCGAAACCCAGGAATGGCTGGACGCCCTGGAGTCGGTTCTCGACAAAGAAGGCGAAGACCGCGCTCACTACCTGATGACCCGTATGGGCGAGCTGGCCACCCGTAGTGGCTCCCAGCTGCCATATGCCATCACCACGCCGTACCGCAACACCATCCCGGTAACCCACGAAGCACGCATGCCTGGCGACCTGTTCATGGAACGCCGCATTCGCTCGTTGGTGCGTTGGAACGCGCTGGCCATGGTGATGCGCACCAACCTGAAAGACTCGGACCTGGGCGGCCACATTTCGAGCTTCGCCTCCAGCGCCACCCTGTACGACATCGGCTTCAACTACTTCTTCCAGGCCCCGACCGAAGAGCACGGCGGCGACCTGATCTACTTCCAGGGCCACGCCTCGCCAGGCGTCTACGCCCGCGCCTTCATGGAAGGTCGCATCAGCGAAGACCAGATGAACAACTTCCGTCAGGAAGTCGATGGCAAGGGTCTGTCTTCGTACCCGCACCCATGGCTGATGCCTGATTTCTGGCAGTTCCCGACCGTATCCATGGGTCTGGGTCCGATCCAGGCGATCTACCAGGCGCGTTTCATGAAGTACATGGAAAGCCGCGGTTACATCCCTGCAGGCAAGCAGAAGATCTGGTGCTTCATGGGCGACGGCGAGTGCGACGAGCCGGAATCCCTGGGCGCGATCTCGCTGGCTGGCCGCGAGAAGCTGGACAACCTGATCTTCGTCATCAACTGCAACCTGCAGCGCCTCGACGGCCCGGTTCGCGGCAACGGCAAGATCATCCAGGAACTCGAAGGCGTGTTCCGTGGCGGTGGCTGGAACGTCAACAAAGTGGTCTGGGGCCGTTTCTGGGACCCACTGCTGGCCAAAGACGTCGACGGCATCCTGCAGCGTCGCATGGACGAAGTCATCGACGGCGAGTACCAGAACTACAAGGCCAAGGACGGCGCGTTCGTCCGTGAGCACTTCTTCAACACCCCAGAGCTCAAGGCCATGGTCGCCGACCTGTCCGACGACGAGATCTGGAAGCTCAACCGTGGCGGTCACGACCCGTACAAGGTCTATGCGGCCTACCACCAGGCGGTCAACCACAAAGACCAGCCAACCGTCATCCTGGCCAAGACCATCAAGGGTTACGGCACCGGTGCTGGCGAAGCCAAGAACACCGCGCACAACACCAAGAAGGTCGACGTCGACAGCCTGCGTCACTTCCGCGATCGTTTCGACATCCCGGTCAAGGACGAAGAGCTGGAAAACCTGCCATTCTTCAAGCCTGAAGAAGGCAGCGCCGAGGCCCGTTACCTGGCCGAGCGCCGCAACGCCCTGGGTGGCTTCGTGCCACAGCGCCGCGCGAAGAGCTTCAGCATCCCGACCCCGCCACTGGAAACCCTGAAGGCGATCCTCGACGGCTCGGGCGACCGTGAAATCTCCACCACCATGGCCTTCGTGCGGATCCTCGCGCAACTGGTCAAGGACAAGGAAATCGGCCAGCGCATCGTCCCGATCATCCCGGACGAAGCCCGTACCTTCGGTATGGAAGGCATGTTCCGCCAGTTGGGCATCTACTCGTCCGTCGGCCAGCTCTACGAGCCAGTCGATAAAGACCAGGTGATGTTCTACCGCGAAGACAAGAAGGGCCAGATCCTCGAAGAAGGCATCAACGAAGCAGGCGCCATGTCCTCCTTCATCGCTGCCGGTACTTCGTACTCGAACCACAACCAGCCGATGCTGCCGTTCTACATCTTCTACTCGATGTTCGGCTTCCAGCGTATCGGCGACCTGGCCTGGGCCGCTGGCGACAGCCGTACCCGTGGCTTCCTGATCGGCGGCACCGCCGGCCGTACCACCCTCAACGGTGAAGGCCTGCAGCACGAAGACGGTCACAGTCACATGCTGGCCGGCACCATCCCGAACTGCCGCACCTATGATCCGACCTACGGCTACGAGCTGGCGGTGATCATCCAGGACGGCATGAAGAAGATGACCGAAGAGCAACAGGACGTCTTCTACTACATCACTGTGATGAACGAGTCCTACCAGCAGCCAGCCATGCCGGCCGGCGTGGAAGAAGGCATCATCAAGGGCATGTACCTGCTCGAGGAAGACAACCGCGAAGCGGCGCACCACGTTCAGCTGATGGGCTCCGGCACCATCCTGCGTGAAGTCCGCGAAGCGGCGAAGATCCTGCGTGAAGAGTTCAACGTTGGCGCCGACGTCTGGAGCGTTACCAGCTTCAACGAACTGCGTCGTGACGGCCTGGCTGTAGAGCGCAGCAACCGCCTCAAGCCGGGTCAGAAACCTCAGGTTACCTACGTCGAAGAGTGCCTGGCTGGCCGTAAAGGCCCGGTCATCGCCTCTACCGACTACATGAAGCTGTTCGCCGAACAGATTCGCCAGTGGGTACCGAGCAAAGAGTTCAAAGTCCTGGGTACCGATGGCTTCGGTCGCAGCGACAGCCGCAAGAAGCTGCGTCACTTCTTCGAAGTCGACCGTCACTTCGTCGTGCTGGCTGCCCTGGAAGCCTTGGCTGACCGTGGCGATATCGAACCCAAGGTTGTGGCTGAAGCCATCACCAAGTTCGGCATCGACCCGGACAAACGCAACCCACTGGACTGCTGAGGAGTATTTTTAAGTGAGCGAACTCATTCGCGTACCTGACATCGGCAGCGGTGAAGGTGAAGTCATCGAGCTGTTCGTCAAAGTTGGCGACCGTATCGAAGCCGACCAGAGCATCCTGACCCTGGAATCGGACAAGGCGAGCATGGAAATCCCTGCTCCCAAGGCCGGTGTGGTCAAGAGCCTGAAGGTCAAGCTGGGCGACCGCCTGAAAGAAGGCGACGAACTGCTGGAGCTGGAAGTCGAGGGCGCCGCTGCTGCGGCCCCTGCGGCTGCCGCGCCTGCCGCAGCGCCTGCTGCTGCCCAGAAGCCTGCTGCGGTTGCCGAGGCCCCAGCGGCAGCGGCCGCTGCACCGGCGGCTGCCACTGTCCAGGACATTCATGTTCCGGACATCGGCTCCTCGGGCAAGGCCAAGATCATCGAACTGCTGGTCAAGGTTGGCGACAGCGTCGAAGCCGACCAGTCGCTGATCACCCTGGAATCGGACAAAGCCTCGATGGAAATCCCGTCGCCGGCTGCAGGCGTTGTGGAAAGCATCGGCGTCAAGCTCGAAGACGAAGTCGGCACTGGCGACTTCATCCTCAAGCTCAAGGTCCAGGGCGCCGCCGCCCCGGCACCTGCACCTGCCGCTGCAGCGCCCGCTGCCAAGGCTGAAGCCGCACCTGCTGCTGCCGCACCTGCTCCGGCTGCCAAAGCCGAAGTTGCGCCAGCGCCTGCCGCTCCTGCGGCAAACGGTGCCAAGGTTCATGCAGGCCCTGCCGTGCGTCAGCTGGCCCGCGAGTTCGGCGTCGAGCTGAGCGCCGTTGCTGCCAGCGGCCCGCATGGTCGTGTGCTCAAGGAAGACGTACAGGTTTACGTCAAAGCCATGATGCAGAAGGCCAAGCAAGCGCCAGCCGCCGGTGCAACCGGTGGTGCCGGCATCCCGCCGATCCCGGAAGTCGATTTCAGCCGTTTCGGCGAAATCGAAGAAGTGCCGATGACCCGTCTGATGCAAGTTGGTGCCACCAACCTGCACCGCAGCTGGCTGAACGTGCCACACGTGACCCAGTTCGACAGCGCCGACATCACCGAGCTCGAAGCTTTCCGCGTGGCCCAGAAGGCCGTGGCCGAGAAGGCTGGCGTCAAGCTGACCGTGCTGCCACTGCTGCTCAAGGCCTGCGCCCACCTGCTCAAGGAACTGCCGGACTTCAACAGTTCGCTGGCACCCAGCGGCAAGGCGATCATCCGCAAGAAGTACGTCAACATCGGCTTCGCGGTTGATACCCCGGACGGCCTGCTGGTCCCTGTGATCAAGAACGTCGACCAGAAGAGCCTGCTGCAACTGGCTGGCGAAGCTGCGGCCCTGGCAGAAAAAGCCCGGACCAAGAAGCTTTCGGCCGACGACATGCAAGGCGCTTGCTTCACCATCTCCAGCCTCGGCCACATTGGCGGCACCGGCTTCACGCCGATCGTCAACGCGCCGGAAGTGGCGATCCTCGGTGTCTCCAAGGCGACCATCCAGCCAGTCTGGGACGGTAAAGCCTTCCAGCCCAAGCTGATGCTGCCGCTGTCGCTGTCCTACGATCACCGCGTGATCAACGGTGCAGCTGCCGCGCGCTTCACCAAGCGTCTGGGCGACCTGCTGACCGACATCCGCACCATGCTGTTGTAATTGCTGTTTCCTGTCTCCCCTGCCGGGGAGACAGGCTCCCTTTTCGAGCTGCCACGCTCGTACCTCAACCCCGTCATTTTGGCGGGGCTTTTTTTTTGTAGGGGCGGGCTTGCCCCGCGATGCGGTGCGTCTGACTTAAGATTCCTGCGCCAGTGCCGACACAGTTGGTACGGAGGTCTCTGTATCGCTTGTCAGCCTCAAGCGCATGATGCAACCTTGCCGACACGCGTAGTAGCAGATTGCTCTATTTGCGCGAACAGCCTTCTTGAAGCGAGCTCTCGATGAAAAGCCAACCTGATGCCGCCAGCCGTATGGTGGCCGAGGTCGTGACGCAGTTGCCCGTGCCCTCGCGGCTCGGGATGCTGCGCTTCGAGCGGCTGAACGAGGCCAGCTGGGCATTGCTCTATCTCGACCCCGGCTGCGAACGTCAATTCGGCCTGGCCGCCGTCGAACTCTGCGCCCTGGTCGGCTCGCCCTACGCCAGCCTGATGGAACCCGAGGCCCGCTACAAACTCCACGACATCATCCAACTGCAGTTGGCCCAGCGCCCGCATTACCTGGTGCGCTACACCCTGCACACCGCCCAGGGGCCCCTGCACCTGCTGGAACTGGGTGAGGCCTACAAGCAGCACAACCGTCAGTTGCTGCGCGGTTACCTGATGGTCATCGACAACCAGCCAGGTGACACGGGCGATCTGTCGGCCGCCGACCTTGAAACCCGCAACAGTCGTCTGCAGATCGCCTTGCAGCTCAACCAGCGCGCCCAACAGGAGCAGCTTGAACACCTGGAGCGCGTGCGTGCCCAGCAGGAACTGATCCTGCACCTGGCCCGCCATCGTTACAGTGCCAGCAACTCGCTGCTTGAAGCCGCCGAGCTGATCACCCGCAGTGCCTGCGAGATCTACAAGATCGATTGCGCAAGTATCTGGTACCTGGAAGACCAGCAACTGCAGCCCATCTCGGCGTTTTACCGCGATACCCGGGAATACCGTCTGCCCGCGCCGATTGACGCCAGCCGCTTTCCCGATTACCTCGAAGCCCTGCATACCAGTCGCGCCATCGACGCCCATAACGCCACCCACGATCCGCGCACCCGGGACATGGCCGAAAGCCTGCGCCCGCGCGATATCAATGCCATGCTCGATGCCAGTATCCGCATCGATGGCCAGGTGGTCGGCGTGTTGTGCCTGGAGCAGACCGGCTCGGCACGCGCCTGGCAAACCGATGAGATCGCCTTTGCCGGCGAGCTGGCCGACCAGTTCGCCCAGGTCATCAACAACCACAACCGGCGCACCGCGACCAACGCCCTGCACCTGTTCCAGCGCGCCGTGGAACAAAGCGCCAACGCCTTCTTGCTGGTCAACCGCGACGGTGTGGTCGAGTACGTCAACCCAAGTTTCACCGCGATCACCCAGTACAGCACCGATGAAGTCCATGGCCACCGCCTGTCGGAACTGCCGGCGCTGGAGAATCTCAGCGAGCTGCTGTTCGACGCGCCGTCGAGCCTGGCCATGGGTAACAGCTGGCAAGGCGAGTTCAAGAGCCGGCGCAAGAACCTCGAGCCCTACTGGGGCCAGCTGTCGATTTCCAAGGTGTTCGGCGACAACCGCGAACTGACCCACTACATCGGCATCTACGAAGACATCACCCAGACCAAGCTGGCCCAGCAGCGCATCGAGCGCCTGGCCTACACCGACAACCTGACCAGCCTGGGCAACCGCCCGGCGTTCATCCGCAACCTCGACGAGCGCTTCGCCCGCGACAGCGACAGCCCGATCAGCCTGCTGCTGGTGGACATCGACAACTTCAAGCGGATCAACGACAGCCTCGGCCACCAGACCGGTGACAAGCTGCTGATCAGCCTGGCCCGGCGCCTGCGCAACAGCCTGAGCCCCGGGGGTAGCCTGGCGCGCTTTGCCAGTAATGAATTTGCCGTACTGCTTGAAGACACCGACCTGGAAAACGGCCAGCAGGTTGCCCAACAACTGCTGCGCACCCTCGACAAGCCGATGTTCGTCGACAATCA
Source organism: Pseudomonas tructae (assembly GCF_004214895.1). NCBI lineage: Bacteria > Pseudomonadati > Pseudomonadota > Gammaproteobacteria > Pseudomonadales > Pseudomonadaceae > Pseudomonas > Pseudomonas tructae. The sequence goes on from NZ_CP035952.1 coordinate 5,558,481, forward strand.
GTTGATCAACGTCACTGGCTCCGTGGGCCTGGCCTGCGCGCCGTTGCATGGCCGCGACCCGCAGACCCTGATGAAGAACGCAGGCCTGGCCTTGCACAAGGCCAAAGCCAATGGCAAGCACCAGGTCCAGGTATTCACCGAGGCGCTGAACGCCGAGGCCAGCTACAAGCTGTTCGTCGAGAACAACCTGCGCCGCGCCCTGACCCAGAACGAGCTGGACGTGTTCTACCAGCCCAAGCTGTGCCTGCGCAGCGGCCGCCTGCTGGGCCTGGAAGCACTGTTGCGCTGGAACCACCCGGAAAAGGGCATGATCCGCCCCGACCAGTTCATCAGCGTCGCTGAAGAGACCGGGTTGATCATCCCCATCGGCAAATGGATCGCCCGCCAGGCCTGCCGCATGAGCCAGAAGTTGCGCACCGAAGGCCTGGGCAACCTGCAAGTGGCGATCAACCTTTCGCCCAAGCAGTTTTCCGACCCGGACCTGGTTGCCTCGATCGCCAATATCCTCAAGGAAGAGGCCCTGCCTCCGCACCTGCTGGAGCTGGAGCTGACCGAGGGCCTGCTGCTCGAAGCCACCGAAGACACCCACCGCCAGCTCGACCAGCTCAAGCAACTGGGCCTGACCCTGGCCATGGACGACTTCGGCACCGGCTACTCGTCGCTGAGCTACCTGAAGAAATTCCCGATCGACATCATCAAGATCGATCGCAGTTTCATTCATGAAATCCCCGACAACCAGGACGACATGGAAATCACCTCGGCGGTGGTGGCCATGGCCCACAACCTCAAGCTCAAGGTGGTTGCCGAAGGCATCGAGACCGCCGAGCAACTGGCGTTCTTGCGTCGTCACCGCTGTGATGTCGGCCAGGGCTACCTGTTCGATCGACCGATTCCGGGCAGTGAGCTGATCGACAAGCTCAAACGCTATCCGCGTGGCCCTATCGCCTGACAGCGGCGTTTCTCTCGGGCAATATAGGCTCATTCGGCCGCCATCGCGGGGCAAGCCCGCTCCCACAGACCCACGATGGGGCCAGCCTTGCCTACCCCAATCAGCAGAGGAACGATCATGGTCCTGCGCTCGGAGATCCTGGTGAACAAAAACGTCCTGCCTACCGCGGAACAGGCATTGCCTGGCCGTGAAACCCCAATGACCCTGCCTGAGAAGCACTTCGTCTTCAATGAAACCCCGCTGCTCGGCCCATTCTTCGAAAACGTCGACTTCGCCATCTTCGGCCTGGGCTGCTTCTGGGGTGCCGAGCGGCGCTTCTGGCAACGTGAAGGCGTGGTCAGCACCGTGGTCGGCTACGCCGGCGGCTTTACTCCCAACCCGACCTACGAAGAAGTCTGCTCGGGCCTGACCGGCCACACCGAAGTGGTGCTGGTGGTGTTCGACAAGGACAAGGTCAGCTACAACGAGCTGCTGGCGATGTTCTGGGAACTGCATAACCCGACCCAGGGTATGCGCCAGGGCAACGACATCGGTACCCAGTACCGCTCGGTGATCTACTGCACCAGCCCCGAGCAACTGCAACAGGCCCAGGCAAGCAAAGCGGCCTATCAGGCCGAACTGAGCAAGGCCGGTTTCGGCGAAATCACCACCGAAATCGACCAGGCGCCGACCGTGTACTTCGCCGAGGCCTACCACCAGCAGTACCTGGCCAAGAACCCCGAAGGCTACTGCGGCATCGGTGGTACCGGTGTCTGCCTGCCACCGAGCCTGCAAGGCAACTGAGGGATCGACATGTCCGCACCGAGCATGACCCTGTTCCATTCGCCGGCCTCGCCGTTCGTGCGCAAGGTGCTGGTGCTGCTGCACGAAACCGGGCAAACCGAGCGAGTGGCGTTGCAGACCATCAACTTGTCGCCGGTCAGCCCGGTTGCCGAGCTCAACCAGGGCAACCCGGCGGGCAAGATCCCGGCCCTGCGCCTGGCCAACGGCTCCGTGCTGCACGACAGCCGGGTGATCTGCGAGTACCTCGACCTGCAGCATGTGGGTACCCCGCTGATCCCCCGCGAGGGTATGCCACGCTGGCATCGCCTGACCCTGGCGTCGCTGGCCGATGCGATCATGGATGCCGCGGTGCTGACCCGTTACGAGACCTTCCTGCGGCCCGCGGACAAGCAATGGGACACCTGGATCGCAGCGCAACAGGACAAGATCCGTCGTGGCCTGAGCAATCTTGAGCACGAGCACTTCGCCGAACTGGCCTCGGTGTTCGACATCGCCGCCATCGGCGTGGCCTGCGCCCTGGGTTACCTGGACCTGCGCTTCCCCGATTTCGGCTGGCGTGAGCAACAGCCGCAGTTGGCGGGGTGGTATGCGCAGGTGAGTCAGCGTGAGTCGATGCGGGCGACTGATCCTACGCTCGCCTGAACCGGCCTAATCGCAGGACAAGCCCACTCACACTGTGGGAGCGGGCTTGCCCCGCGATACAGGCACCACACAAACGCCATATGCAACTTCAGGCTGGCCGCCCAGCGCCGCTCCTCGCGCAAGCCACTCATGGCAAGCGCACCTGGCCAACCCCATACCAGTCCAGGCGACGGGTCAGGACCATGAACACACCCAACAGCGCGAACAGCAGCAGCGAGCCCATCAGCAGCGCGTAATCCTCGGCCGTCAGCAGGCCGTAGAGCATGCCGTAGAGCATCGCCAGGCCCAGTGCAAAGCCCATGCCGCGAAACGCGCTGTGCAGCACGTGGCACAGGTAGAAGCCAATCAACAACACACAACCCATCGCTGACAAGCCATACGCCATGGCAAAACCCAAGTGTTCGGACAACGACAGCAACAGCAGGTAGAAGAACGCCAGGGCCACGCCCACCAGGCCGTACTGGATCGGGTGCACGCTCAGGCCCTTGAGCACTTCGAAGAGGAAGAAGCCGGCAAAGGTCAGGGCGATGAACAGCAGCGCGTATTTGATCGCCCGCTCGCTCTTGAGGTACTGGTCCACCGGGTCGATGAAGCTGACACCAAAAGCGCGGCCATTGAACATGTTGCACTTGTCATTGACCACGCATTGGGTCAGGGCGTCTTCGAGGTTGGTGGAGAAGAACGAGGTCTGCCAGCGCGCCGAGAAACCACCGGCATCGATCTTGCGGCTGACAGGCAGGTAGTTGCCGTCAAAGCTCGGATGCGGCCAGTTGGCAGCCATCGCCACGCTGGTAGTACGCCCCACTGGCAACACCTGCAGCTGTTCGGTGCCTTGCAGGCTGAGGTCGAAGGCATAGTTGAGCACGCTCTTGACCTTGCCATCGACACCCGGCAACAGCGCATGCACGCCACCGCTCATCCAGCCCAGCTTGGTGCCGGCGGCAAAGTCCAGACGCTGATCGTTGAGCTGCAGTTGCAGGCCTTTTTCGATGCCACGGATGTCACTGATACCCACCACCAGAAACGCGGGTTCGAAGCGATAATCCTCGAAGTCCTCAGTAATGCCCCAGTTGGCCGGGATCTCGAAATGGCCATTGATGTGGCTATTGGCGTGAAACAGGCGTGCCTCATAGATACCGCGTGAACGCAGCTCGGTGTCGATGTTGGCATTAAGATCGAAGGTTTCCGGGAGGAAATACAGGTGGCCGTTGACCTGGCTGATTTCCTGGAAGCTCTTGCCCTCTTCGGTCTTCCAGCGCCGCTCGATCTTGCGGTACGGCACCACCAGCATCGGCCCGGTGATCTGCTGAGCAAAACTTGAGCTTTGGGCGATGTCGCGGACCACGCTATCTCGCTGGTACTGACGGTCCTGGATCAGGCCACCGATCATGAACAACGGGACCAGCAGCAGGACAATCAAAAAGCCGATCACGGCCAGTTTGTAACTCAGTTTGCGATTCATGGATGGGGCTCCGGTTTCGATGAGCAGAGTCTGCGCAAACCAAATGGAGCCCTTGGGGACTTATGTGGAGCCTGTGTGCAGACTCTGTGAAGTTTCAGCCCAGGCGCTTGGTCGGCAGCCACAACCGCACGCGCACGCCATCTTCGACGTTGGCCACCTCCAGCGCACCGCCATGCAACTGCATCACCTCTTCGACGAAGTTCAGCCCCAGCCCGGTGCTCTTGCGCCCGCTGAACGGTCGCGGCAGCGAGTAGAAGCGCTCACTGAGCCGGCCCAGGGCGTAGTCGGGGATCGCCTCGCCCTGGTTGAACAGACTCAAGGCCACGCGGCCATCACCGTGCTCCAGCTCGAACACCAACAGACCGCCCGGCGGGGTGAAGTCCAGGGCGTTGTCCAGCAGGTTGGCGATGGCCTGGCGCATCAAGAATGGGTCACACAGCAGTCGCGTGGCAGCGGGCACGCGCTGGCGCACCTGCAACGCTGCGTTTTCGATCCGCGCGCCCTGGGCCAGCAGCAACTCGTCGACCAAGGCGGCCAGCGATACCTGCTGCTGTTCTTCCAGTTCCTGCATTTGCTCAACCTGGGCCAGGTTGAGCAGGCGCTCGATCAACTGCTGCATGCGTGCACTTTCACTTTCGATGTTGCCGGCAAAGCGCTGGCGCTGCTCGTCGCTCATCGGCCCCTGGAGCAGCTCGGAGGCGCCACGGATTGCCGCCAGCGGGCTTTTCAGCTCGTGGGTCAGGGTGTGCACATACCGTTCGACGTAGTCCTTGCCTTCGAGCTGGGTACGCATGCGCTCCACCGCCGCCGCCAGTTGCCACAGCTCACCGCCGCGGTAATGCGGCAGTGCCGTGCGCTCGCCTTCGCTGACCGCCTGGGCGTAACGGGTCAGCCGGCGCAGCGAACGTGCCAGCCACCAGGACAGCGCCGCCCCCACCAGCAAACCCAGGCCGATCAGGCCCAGGCCGAGGTACAGCAGGTGCCGTTCGGAACGGTCGATGTAAGGCTGCAGCGACTTGTTCGGCTTGGCCACGGTTATCACGCCAATGATCTTGCCGTCGTCGAGGATCGGCGCCGCCACGTGCATCACCGACGACTCCGGGTCCTCCGGGTTGCTGCGGGTCGAGCGTGCGCCGTACTGGCCACGCAGGGTCAGGTAGACGTCGTTCCAGCGCGAATAGTCCTCGCCCACCGCCACGCCGGCGGAATCGAGCAGGACCTTGCCTTGAGCATCGGTGACATAGATACGGTGGTTGACCTGATTCTTCGACAAGCCCCAGATATCGGCCTTGGGCTGACGCTGGCCGTAAGCGCGCAGCAGCACCGGCAGGCGGCTCTGGCCCAGGGTGCCGGCCTTGACATCGTCATGGAGGATTTCCGCCAGCAGGTTGGCGGTATCGACCAGGGTCTCTTCGCTGGACTGGCGCACCCCCGGGCGAATCTGCTCGCGCACGGTGCTCAGGATGAAATAGCCGGTCAGCCCGACAAACAGGAAGTACACCAGGAAAATCCGGATTCCCAGGCGCATCAGCTGTGGCTCGGGCTGTAGCTGTAGCCCAGGCCACGATGGGTCTGGATTGGTTCAGCGTCTGCCGCCACGCCACGCAGCTTGGCCCGCAGGCTTTTGATGTGGCTGTCGATGCTGCGCTCGTAGCCGGCATCAGCGGCTACGCCGACGGCATCGAGCAATTGCTCGCGGCTGAACACCCGCTCGGGTTGCTCCAGCAGGCTTTGCAGCAAGCGGAATTCGTGGCGGGTCAGGCTCAGGGCCTGGCCGCGATAGTGGATCTGCATGCGCAGGGTATCGACCTCGAACAGCTCCGGGGCAGGGGCAAGCGGCTCGGCACGTGGCGCCATGCGCTTGAGGATCGCACGTACCCGGGCTGCCACTTCGCGCGGGCTGAAGGGTTTGACCACATAATCGTCGGCACCGATTTCCAGGCCCACCACCCGGTCGATTTCACCGTCGCGGGCGCTGAGGAACATCACCGGCACCTCGCTGAAACGCCGTAGTTGGCGGCAGGTTTCAAAGCCGCTGATATCCGGCAGGCCAATGTCGAGGATGATCAGGTCGGCCGGGCGCTGGCGTTGCTGCTCAAGCGCGGCGCTGCCCAGGGTTACCCATTCGGTGCTGTGGCCGTCGCCCTGCAGGGCGAAAATCAGCGTATCGGCGATGGCCGCTTCGTCTTCGACAATCAGTATGTGCGGCATGGCATCCGGGCCTGGCGGTGGAAATGCTGCACTTGTAGGAGATTATGCGGCGCCTGGCAAGGCCTCATCGCGGGGCAAGCCCGCTCCTACCCGTGATCAGCAGTCAGGCTTGTCTGCAGTAAACCTGCGCGCCGGGTTCACCGCCGCCTTGAACTCGCGCAACGCCTTGGCGCCAATGAGCAACGGGTAGTTGAAGCTGCTGCGGTCGGTCAGGTTGACCTCAACGGTACGCTTGACGTCACCCAGGCACAGCTCCAGGTCAACCACCGGCCGCTTGCTGATCTCGGCGCCCTCGCCGTCTTCGTCTTCATCGGCGCGGTTCTTGATCTTGCTGATGCGCGCCAGCTTGTGTTCATAGACCTTGCCGTCGGCGTCCTTGGTGGCGACACGAAAGCGCACCCAGTCCTCACCATCACGGGTGAAACGCTCGATGTCCTTGGCCGACAGCGACGCGGTCAGCGCGCCGGTGTCCATCTTGGCCTTGAAGGTCTGGCCACCGACTTCGGGCAATTTGATGTATTCATAGCGGCCATACAGGGTCGGCTCAGCGGCCATGACCGGCAGGGCCAACAGCGACAACAGGGCAAGTACAGATTTCACAGGATCCGCTTCCTTGAGATAAGACAGTGTTTAGACTGCGCAGGCAGGATAGGTTCGCGCCGATAGCTTATTCAACACAATGTGAAACATTTGTCCCGGTGCAGCTGGCCGGAGCATTTGGCGTATGCCGGCAGGGTGCTTATCATTGCCGACCGTTTACTTGAATATAAGAGCTTTCTTATGCGCCGCTTACTGACGGGCATTCTTGTGACCTTGCTGTTGCTGCTCAACACCCTGGTCCTGATCGGCCCGCTGATGGTCTTTGCCCTGCTCAAACTGATTGCTCCTGGCCGCTACCGCGACTACGCCTCATTGGCGGTAATGTGGATCGCCGAAACCTGGGCCGAGATCGACAAACTGATCTTCCGCCTGTGCATCCCGACGATCTGGGACGTGCGCGGCGCCGCCGACCTGAGGACCGACACATCCTATCTCGCCGTCAGCAACCACCAGAGCTGGGTGGATATTCCGGCGTTGATCCAGGTGCTCAACCGGCGCATTCCGTTCTTCAAGTTTTTCCTGAAAAAGGAGCTGATCTGGGTACCCTTGCTGGGCCTGGCCTGGTGGGCGCTGGACTACCCGTTCATGAAACGCTACAGCAAGGCCTTCCTCGACAAGCACCCCGAGCTCAAGGGCCAGGACCTGGAGATCACCAAGGCCGCCTGCGAGCTGTTCAAGCGCCAGCCGGTGACCGTGGTCAACTATTTGGAAGGCACGCGCTTCACCGAAGCCAAGCGAACCGCCCAGCACTCACCGTTCAAGCACCTGCTCAAGCCCAAGGCCGGTGGCGTGGCCTTCGTGCTGGCGGCGCTGGGCGAACAGCTCGACGCCCTGCTCGACGTCACCATCGTCTACCCCGGCGACAAGGCCCCGGGTTTCTGGGACCTGCTCAGTGGAAACTTGCCGAGGGTGATCATCGATATCCAGGTGCATGAACTGGACCCGGCGCTGTGGAGTGGCGACTACGAGAACGACCCGAGGTTGCGCCAGACCGTGCAGGACTGGGTCAACCAGCTCTGGCACGCCAAGGACACCCGTATCGAGGCCCTGCGCGCCGAGCTGCGCTGATCAGCCGATGATCGCGTGGGGCAGGAAGCGGCTGCTGTCCTTGGTGATCAGCGAGTTGTCTTCACGAATGCCGATGCCCGCTGGCAGGTCACCGACCACCCAACTGCCGATCACCGTGTAGCTGTCGCCAAAGCGCGGCAGCGCCTGGAACTGCTGGATGATGCTCGGCCCGCCGGCATAGGGGCCGTCTTCAACCACATGCTGGCCGCTGCCGGTGTGGATCTCGATGTTGGCGCCTTCGCGCGAGAAGAACGGCTTGCGCACCCAGCCCTTGTCCAGGCTGGCTCCCGGCGTTTGCTCGATGAACGCCGGCAGCAGGTTCGGGTGGCCCGGGTGACGCTCCCACAGCAGCGCCAGCATGCCCTTGTTGGAGAGGATCGCCTTCCACGGTGGCTCGACGAACAAGGTGCCGCTGTTGGCAATCGCCGGGCCGTAGGGATCGTGGAAAATGTCTTCCCAGGGGTAGAGTTTGAACAAACTGGGGATGGGTGCGCCGACGCCATCGACAAAACGCCCGCCGCGGCTCAGGCCGATGTCTTCCATGTCCACCAGGCGTGCATCCAGGCCGGCGCCCAAGGCGATATCGCGCAGGTATTCGACAGTGCCGCGGTCTTCGATCGAGTCCTTTACCGAGGAAAAGTAAAACGGCGTGGCGAAGGTATTGGCGCCCATCACCTGGGTGAGTTTGTCTTCAAGGCTGTTGAACTGGTCGGCATCAGCCGGCAGCCCACCACGCTGCATCTGCTGCTCCAGCCACAGGTACTGGAAAAAACTGGCCTCGTACAATGACGTTGGCGTGTCGTAGTTGGCCTCCAACAACTTGGCCGGGCCCTTGCCGTCGTAGCACAGGTCCATGCGCCCATAGAAATGCGGATGGCCGTCACGCCACGAGCGGCGGATCAGGTCGAAGTACGGTGCCGGAATCGCCAGGCGCTCGAGCAGTTCTTCACTGTCGACCACCTCGGCCACCAGTGCCATGCACAACTCGTGCAGTTCACGGGTCGGCTCTTCGAGGTCGTCTTCGATCTGCCGCAGGCTGAACTGGTAATAGGCCGACTCGTCCCAGTAGGGCTCATCGCCAAAGGTGTGGAAGTTGAAGCCAAAGTGCTCGGCAGTGGTGCGCCAGTCTGGGCGTGGGGCAATGGAAATCCGCTTCATCGGCAAGCCTCAGGACGCAAAGCCGCCACGCCCCGAGGCGCGCGAGACAAAGCCGTTGTGGGTGCCGACTGCAAATGGGCGCGCCGAACTGATCATGCTGCTCGGGTGAATCGCCGGGATGATCGTTGGATGAGCGCTGCTCACGTGCGCCGGGTCGCTGCTGGCGCCTGTGCTACCGCCGCCACTCATCGCCGCCCGTTGCGCGGCCTCAATGAACGGCTGAGAAGCCGGATGCGAGGTATCCAGGCCGTTGTAGTAATTGTGTTGCGCCACCTGCTCGGTCAGGGTGCTGACCTTGAACGCATTGCGCCCGTCACGCTCGTGGTAGATCGCCTCGGAGGAATAGCGCGGGTCGGTATCGGTGTACTCGTAGTAGCCACGCCCGCCGCCGGAGCCTCCACTGGACGACGAACTGTTGGTAGACGAGCTGCTGTCTTGCTCATCGTCGGCGTACACCTGGCGTTCGGTGATCAGGGCAAAGCCTTCCATCGGCGGGATGTAGTTGTTGGCGTAGCGCCGGAAGTCGCACTTGGAATAGACCGCTTCGCAGGCCTCGGCAGTCAAAAAGCGCGGGACGTTGGCGGCATGGTGGTTTTGCGCAGCGACCCAGGCCTGCTGGCAGACCTGGCGTGGTTTGCCGTCCATGACGCAGTAGTCGACGTCCTGATAGCGCTTGGTTTCACTGATGATCTTGGTCGGCCGGTCGCCACAGGCGGACAGCACCAGGGGCAGGCTGCCCAGGGCGACCAGGCGAATGGTTTTGCTGCGTTTCATTGTCGATCGTCCCTGATCAGGCGGCGGGGGTCATGCAGGCGGCGTTGAGCAGGCCAATGCCAATGGACACAGCGGCCAGCAGAATGGCCGAGGCGGTCTCCTGACGGGCAACCCGCTCAGCCATACCTTTGACGCAGCGATTGACCACCACGAACGCCAGCAACTGCACCACAGCCGCAATCAGCGCCCAGAGCAGGAAGTCGAGCAGGGAAATCGAATGGGAAATGGCGCTGGCCACCGGAATCGCAAAACCGATCAGCGCACCGGCCAAGGCAATGGCCGCGGCATTGTTGCCTTCGCGGATCAGGCGCAATTCGTTGTAAGGGGTCAGGCGGGTGTAGATGAATGCGTAGAGGGCGAACAGCACGGCGGCGCCGAGCATGTAGACCACGAAGCCGAGCACGGCGTCGGCAGGCAAAGACATCTTCAGGGCATCCATGAACATGGCGAATCACACTTCCTTGTAAAACGGGGCGGGACATATAGCACACCACCCCGCCCACGCAAATACCTGCCTTAAACCGAAGGCACGCCAGTGCCGGTGCCCCACAGGCTGCCCAGGCTCTGCAGCAGTGAGCCGCCAACGCCTTGCTGGCCCAGATACTGCAAGATCAACGGGGCGAACTGGCCGATCATGCCGGTGTCCATGCCCAGCGCACTAAAGGCGTTGTTCAGGTCGTTGCTGTCTTTGACATTACCCAGGGCATTGCTCAGGGCCGAAGACTGATCGCTCTTGCCCAGCAGCGCGCCCAAGCCGCTCAAACCGCCCAGGGCCTTCTCGCCGGAGAGCAGGTCGAGGCCGGGGACAGCTTTGCTCAGTTGCTCGTAATCGCCACTGCTGAGCTGGTTCCTGGCCAGGCCCAGCAGAGCGCCGGTGCCGCCGATGGCTTGTTCGGGGGTCACTTTGAGTTCGGTGCCGAGGGTATTGAGCAAATTGGCCGACGCGGCTGGGGCCTGCACCGAGGCATCGCCGCTGTTGCCCTTGGCGGCATTGTAGACGTTGGCCGCATCATTGAGGTTGAAGCCTGCGAACACCGGGGTGGCGGCCAGGGTCATCAGGGTGACCAGTGCGAAACGTTTCATCGAAATACCTCGTCAGCCGTTAAGGCAGGGAAAACGAGGTTTGGACCCTGATGGCCGGGGATTGTTCCGCTGTCCACCTGGTGGGAGCAACTGTCTTGATGAAAATCTAAAAAGCTTGCGCGATCTCTGTGGGAGCGGGCTTGCCCCGCGAAGCGATGTGACTGACAGACCGCTATCGCGGGGCAAGCCCGCTCCTACATTGCCCCTGGCCATCTGCACCTAGGCCGCACCCTGTCGTTTCCACACTAAGGGTGGCAGCTGCACGCAGGGTGGAAAACCGAGCGAATAGGTAAGCCCGGCAGGCCAAACGGCCTCCCGCGCACAGCTGCCATAAAGACAACCCATTCGAACTGCTCAGGTTTCCACACCCGATCGCTGAACCTACAGCGACCCGGTGAGCCTAGAAGGCCGAGTTTCCAAGAGCAATCAGAATGGCATCGACAGACTGCGTAGGTTATTTCCTAGGACAAAAATTAACCAGCCTGGAAACATCCAGAAGCAACACCACCACTTACCCAGGTGGGAGCGGGCTTGCCCCGCGAAGCGACGTGACTGACAGACCGCTATCGCGGGGCAAGCCCGCTCCCACCGAGTGTCCATTGCTTCGCGTTGGCAACATCAAGACCCAATCCACCGCTGTGTCCTTACTGTCCGGCACCTACCTTGAATACTCACCACCCAAGGAGCCAAGACATGGACAGTCCCGCCTCACATCGCCTGCGCCGCGGTCGTTTCTCCGAACCCGGCCGCCTGTACCTGCTGACCAGCATTACCCGCGACCGAGTACCCATATTCGATAATTTCCACGCCGCACGTTGCATCCCCAGGCAGTTCCGCCAGGCACAGCTTGAAGGCGCCGCTCGTACCTTGGCCTGGGTAGTGATGCCGGATCACGTGCATTGGTTGTTCGAATTGCAACAGGGTTCACTGGCCTGCCTGATGCGCCGCTTCAAATCACGCAGCCGTTGTGCGCTGTACAAGCTCGGCACCCTGCAAGGCAGGGTGTGGCAGCCTGGGTACCATGACCATGCGTTACGCCGGGAAGAGAATGTATGTGCAGTAGCGCGCTATGTGGTGGCCAACCCGCTGCGGGCCGGGTTGGTGAAGAAGCTTGGGGATTATCCGCACTGGGATGCGGTTTGGTTGTGAACCCTATCGCGGGGCAAGCCCGCTCCCACAAAGTCTGTGGGAGCGGGCTTGCCCCGCGATGTTTTAGGCCGCGCTAAACAGCTTGTGCGGATCGATCACGAATTTCTTCGGCACACCGGCATCGAACTCGCCATAACCTTCCGGCGCCTGATCCAGGCTGATGACCTGCACGCCCACCACCTCGGCGATGTTGATCCGGTCCCACATGATCGCCTGCATCAGTTGGCGGTTGTACTTCATCACCGGCGTTTGCCCGGTGTGGAAGCTGTGCGACTTGGCCCAGCCCAAGCCAAAGCGGATGCTCAGGCTGCCGATCTTCGCCGCGGCATCCACCGCGCCTGGGTCTTCAGTGACGTACAGGCCGGGGATACCGATCTTGCCCGCTACCCGCACCACGCCCATCAACGAGTTCAGCACGGTGGCCGGGGCTTCGTGCTTGGCGCCGGCATGGCCATGGCCACGGGCTTCGAAGCCCACCGCATCGACCGCGCAGTCGACTTCCGGCTCGCCCAGCAAGTTGGCGATCTGCTCATGCAGCGGGGTGTCCTGGGACAGGTCGGCGATTTCGAAACCCTGGGCCTTGGCGTGGGCCAGGCGTACCGGATTGACGTCACCGACAATCACCACCGCAGCCCCCAGCAAACGCGCCGAGGCAGCGGCTGCCAGGCCCACCGGACCGGCACCGGCAATGTAGACCGAACTGCCCGGGCCAACGCCTGCGGTGACCGCGCCGTGGTAACCGGTAGGTAGAATGTCCGACAAGCAGGTCAGGTCGCGGATCTTCTCCATGGCCTTGTCGCGGTTCGGCAGCTTCAGCAGGTTGAAGTCGGCATAGGGCACCAGCACGTACTCGGCCTGGCCACCGGTCCAGTCGCCCATGTCGACATAGCCATAGGCGCCACCGGCGCGCGCCGGGTTGACGGTGAGGCAGACGCCGGTGTGTTGCTCTTTACACGAACGGCAACGGCCACAGGCGACGTTAAAGGGCACCGACACCAGGTCACCAATCTGCAGGTTCTCGACATCCCTGCCCTTTTCGATGACTTCGCCGGTGATTTCATGGCCCAGCACCAGGCCAACCTGGGCAGTGGTACGGCCGCGAACCATGTGTTGGTCGGAGCCACAGATGTTGGTGGAGACCACCCGCAGGATCACCCCGTGCTCGATCTTGCGACCGCGCGGGTCCTGCATTTTCGGGTAGTCAATCTTCTGCACCTCGACCTTGCCGCCGCCCAGATACACCACACCACGATTACCAGACATGCTTTCACCTCGCTAAAGTTTGTTGTTATGTAGCGGTGCAAAGTGCGCAGCCTCGGGGCTGCGCTGTGTTACTGGAATCTGTTTTTGCCTTGAAGCCCGCTCCTACCTGTGTGGGAGCGGGCTTGCCCCGCGATGAGGCCCGTCAGAGCACTACTGTTCTGTTGGCATTGAGGAACACACGCCGCTCGATGTGATACCCCACCGCCCGCGCCAATGTCAGGCACTCGATATCGCGGCCCTTGGCAATCAGGTCTTCGGGGTAATGGCTGTGATCCACCGCCTCGACACCCTGGGCGATGATCGGCCCTTCGTCGAGGTCGTTGTTGATGTAGTGCGCGGTGGCGCCCACCAGCTTCACGCCCTTGTTGTAGGCCTGGTGATAAGGCTTGGCGCCCTTGAAACCCGGCAGCAGCGAGTGATGGATATTGATCGCCCAACCGTCGAGCTTGCGGCACAGCTCCGGCGACAGCACCTGCATGTAACGGGCAAGGATCACCAACTCCGCGCCAGACTCCTCGATCACTTGCAGCACCTTGCGCTCCTGGGCCGGTTTGTCATGCGGATCGAGGGCAAAGTGGTAATAGGGAACACGGTGCCAGTGGGCCAGGGGCTCAAGGTCCGGGTGGTTGGATATCACCGCCACCACATCCATGCTCAACTGGCCGATACGCTGGCGATACAGCAGGTCGTTGAGGCAGTGATCGGCCTTGGAGACCATGATCACCACTTTCGGCCGGTGCTTGGGCGCGGTCAGCTCGAACAGCATGCCGAACACCCCGCCCCGTTCGGCCAGGCCTGCACGAAAGCTCTCTTCGTCGAAGTCATCCGGCTGGCGGAACTCCACACGAATGAAGAAGCGCCCGGACAGCCGGTCATCGAACGAATGGTGCTCGGTGACGTAGCAGTGCTGCTCGAACAGGTAACGCGTCACCACATCGACTGTACCGAGCAGGCTCGGGCAGTCGGCGGTGAGAATCCAGGTGTCCGGTGCGCGACTCATGGCATTGCTCCTTAAACCTGAATGCTCAGGCCATATTCGGCGGAGGCGTCCTGCAACCACAGCCACCAGTAGTCGGAGAAGCTGCGGCGGATCAACAGCTCCCAGGTTTCTTCACCGGTGCGGCGGATCACCAGTTGCGACTTGGCGAACACCGTACCGACTGCCTTGCCCACCGGGAAGTTGTTTGGGTGTACATCGTAGCTGGTGGATTTCATCAGCACGTCACGCACGTTGGGGCCGCTCAGTTCCAGCAGGGTTTGCCCACCGCTGACGTTGACGATTTGTATGTGCAGGCCGTCGAGGGCGTCGCGCAGTTTCTGCTCGCTGGCAAACTCCTCGCCACCCGGGACAATCAGCAGCCACTCATCCGGGCCCAGCCATTGCAGCGACATCTCGCCATTGGCAACCACCGTCAGGGCCACCGGCAGTTCCAGGCCCAGGGCCTTGAACACACCGCCGGCAAAGGCCGGGTCTTTGCCATCGCCACGCAGGGTCAGGTGGCCGAGGAGCTTTTTCTCGCGCAGGGTCACCCCGGCGTTCTTGCGGCCCTTGCCGACCAGGCTGGCCAGGTCGGCGTGGTGCAGTGGTGTTTCAGCCTTGGCGTCATTGCCAGGGCATTGCTGGTAGACGTTGATCGTGCTCATTACACACCTGCCTTGAATTCGTATTCTGTAGGGCGATTACCTTGTGGGAGCCCGCTCCTACACGTTCTGCTGCTCGCCCTTCGGATCGAAGAACACCGAAGAACAGATCTGCGCCTCGATCACGCTGCCATCGGCCTGGGGCGAGTAGACCCGATCACCGATACGCTTGAGCCCGCCCTTGACCACACCCATGGCAAACGAATAACCCAAGGAGTTGCTGGCGTAGCTGGAAGTGACGTGGCCAACCATGTCCATCGGGATCGCTTGTTTGGGGTCGAACACCAGTTGCGCACCTTCAGGCAGCCATTGGTTCGGGTCCACCGGTTTGAGCCCCACCAGTTGCTTGCGGTTCTCGCGCACGCAGTCTTCGCGGTTCATGCCGCGCCAGCCGATCCACGAGAACGGTTTGGTGCGACCGACACACCAGCCCATGTTGAGGTCGTCCGGAGTCATCGAGCCGTCGGTGTCCTGGCCGACGATGATGAAGCCCTTCTCGGCCCGCAGTACGTGCATTGTTTCAGTGCCGTACGGGGTCAGGTTGTACTGTTTGCCGGCGGCAACGATCTTCTCCAGCACGCCCATGGCGTAGTTGGCCTGGACGTTGACCTCATACGACAGCTCACCGGTGAACGAGATGCGGAACACCCGCGCCGGCACACCGCCCACCAGACCTTCCTTCCAGGTCATGAACGCAAAGGCGTCCTTGTCCAGGTCGATATCGGTCACTTCGCTGAGCAGCTTGCGGCTGTTGGGGCCCGACAGGGTCAGGGTTGCCCAGTGGTCGGTGACCGAGGTGAAGTACACCTTCAAATCAGGCCATTCGGTCTGCTGGTAGATCTCCAGCCACTGCAACACCCGCGCCGCGCCACCGGTGGTGGTGGTCATGATGAAGTGGTTATCGCCGACGCAAGCGGTCACGCCATCGTCGAAGACCATGCCGTCTTCCTTGCACATCAGGCCATAGCGCGCCTTGCCGACGTCGAGCTTAGTCCAGGCGTTGGTGTAGATACGGTTGAGGAACTCGCGCGCATCCGGGCCCTGGATGTCGATCTTGCCCAGGGTCGAGGCATCGAGCAGGCCGACGCTGTCACGCACCGCCTTGCACTCACGGGCGACGGCGGCGTGAATGTCTTCACCGTTGCGTGGGAAGTACCAAGGGCGTTTCCACTGGCCGACGTCTTCGAACTCGGCACCGTTCTTCACGTGCCAGGCATGCAGGGCGGTAAAGCGCACCGGCTCGAACAAATGACCGCAGTGCCGGCCCGCCACCGCGCCGAAGGTGACCGGCGTGTAGTTGGGACGGAACATGGTGGTGCCCATTTCCGGGATGGTGATGCCCATGGAGCGGGCGGCAATCGCCAGGCCGTTGATGTTGCCGAGCTTGCCCTGGTCGGTACCAAAGCCCAGGGCGGTGTAGCGCTTGACGTGCTCGACCGACTCGAAGCCTTCGCGGGTGGCCAGTTCGATGGCTGCGGCGGTGACGTCGTTCTGCTGGTCGACGAATTGCTTCGGCGCCCGTGCGGTGTTCTTGTCGTGGGGCACCTGGAACAGCGCCACGGTCGGTTCTTCCTGGCGCGCCAGGACTTTCGGGATCACCCCCAGCACGGCCTTGAAGCCGGCTTCGGTGGCAGCACGCACGCCGCCTTCGAAACCATCGGCGAGGGTGTCACCGAGGGCGAACACACCGTTGATGCCACCGACGCACACGCGCTTTTGCGGCGCTTCACCCGGGACAAACCCCAGAATGTCTTCACGCCAGATCGGTTTTCCGCCCAGGTGCGAAGCCAGGTGCACCACCGGGCTGTAGCCGCCGGACGTGGCCACCAGGTCGCAGTCCAGCCACTCGCCAGGGCTGCTGATTTTATGCGCACCAACGTCGATCGCGGCGACCCGGGCGGCGCTGACGTGCTTGCTGCCACGGCTCTCGATCACCGCGCTGGAGGTGAGGATACGGATGCCCTTGGCCCGCGCCTCTTCCACCAGCGAGCCGCGAGGGTTGTGGCGGGCGTCGGCGACGGCGACCACTTTGAGGCCGGCGTCGTGCCAGTCCAGCGCCACGCGGTAGGCATGATCGTTGTTGGTCGAAAGCACCAGTTTGCGGCCCGGCGCGACCCCGTAACGGCGCACGTAGGTCGACACCGCGCCGGCGAGCATGTTGCCCGGCACATCGTTGTTGCCGTACACCAGTGGCCGTTCATGGGCACCGGTGGCCAACACCACGCGCTTGGCGCGTACCCGGTGCATGCGTTGGCGCACCTGGCCGATCGGCGCGCGATCGCCCAAGTGGTCGGTCAGGCGCTCGTGAATGGTGAGGAAGTTATGGTCGTGGTAGCCGTTGACCGTCGCCCGTGGCAGCAGGGTGACTTCCGGCAGTGCTTCAAGCTCGGCCACCACTGCTGCGACCCAGTCGGCGGCAGGCTTGCCGTCGAGGGTTTCGCGGCTGTCGAGCAGGCTGCCGCCAAACTCTTCCTGCTCATCGGCAAGGATTACCCGTGCACCACTGCGGCCCGCCGCCAGCGCGGCAGCCAGGCCGGCGGGGCCGGCGCCCACCACCAGCACATCGCAGTGGTGGCTCATGTAGTCGTAGCTGTCCGGATCGTTCTGCAGCGGCGCACGGCCCAGGCCTGCGGCTTTGCGGATGTACTTCTCGTAGGTCATCCAGAACGACTGCGGGTACATGAAGGTCTTGTAGTAGAAGCCCGGCGGCATCAGCTTGCCGCCGACCCGGCCAAGAATCCCCATGACATCGTTGTTCACGTTCGGCCAGCCGTTGGTGCTGGTAGCGACCAGGCCGGCGTACAGCGCCTGCTGGGTGGCGCGCACGTTGGGCACCTGGGTGGCTTCGGTGGCACCGATCTGCAAGATCGCATTGGGCTCTTCGGCGCCTGCGGCGATGATCCCGCGCGGGCGCGAGTACTTGAAGCTGCGCCCGACGATATCCACGCCGTTGGCCAGCAGCGCGGCGGCCAGGGTGTCACCGGCAAAACCCTGGTAGGTCTGGCCGTTGAACGTGAAGTTCAAGACTTTGCTGCGGTCGATACGACCACCGTTGGACAGGCGATAGACCTGGCTCATACCTTTTCTCCCTGACCACTGACTGCCAACTGCGGGCTGGTGCTTTTGCCGGTGACCTGCGGCTTGGCGCCGATCGGATAGGTTTCCAGAATCTCGTAGGTCAGCGTGTCACGCGTGGCGTTGAAGTACTGGCGACAGCCGGCGGCGTGAATCCACAATTCGTGGTGCAGGCCACGGGGGTTATCGCGAAAGAACATGTAGTCGCCCCACTCCTCGTCAGTGCAGGCGTTGGGGTCCAGCGGCCGGGGAATGTGCGCCTGGCCTGCAGCGTGGAACTCCTCTTCGGAGCGCAGCTCGCCGCAGTGGGGACAGAAGATATGCAACATGGGGATTTCTCCTGTTAGTGGGCGACAGCGGCAGCGCCGTGTTCGTCGATCAGTGCACCGTTGTGGAAACGGTCGATGGAAAAGGGTTTGGCCAGCGGGTGCATTTCGCCCTTGGCCAGGCTTGCGGCGAAGACGTTGCCCGAGCCGGGGGTGGCCTTGAAGCCGCCGGTGCCCCAGCCGCAGTTGAAGAACATGTTCTTCACCGGGGTCTTGGAGATGATCGGGCAGGCGTCTGGCGTGGTGTCGACGATCCCGCCCCACTGGCGGTTCATGCGCACCCTGGAGAGGATCGGGAACATTTCGACGATGGCCTGCAGGGTATGCTCGATGACCGGATACGAGCCGCGCTGGCCGTAGCCGACCCAGCCATCGATACCGGCACCAATGACCAGATCGCCCTTGTCCGACTGGCTGATATAGCCGTGCACGGCGTTGGACATAATCACGCTGTCGATGATCGGCTTGAGCGGCTCGGACACCAACGCCTGCAGCGGATGCGATTCGATCGGCAGGCGGAAACCGGCGAGCTTGGCCATGTGCCCGGAGTTGCCGGCGGTGACCACGCCCACGCGCTTGGCGCCGATAAAGCCCTTGTTGGTCTCGACGCCGATGACCACGCCGTTTTCCTTGCGAAAGCCGATCACTTCGGTCTGCTGGATCAGGTCCACGCCCAGGGCGTCGGCAGCGCGGGCAAAGCCCCAGGCCACGGCGTCGTGACGGGCAACACCGCCACGCCGTTGCACGGTGGCACCGAGGATGGGGTAGCGGGTGTTTTTCGAGCAGTCCAGGTAGGGGATTTCATCTGCTACCTGCTGGGCATTGAGCAACTCACCATCCACGCCATTGAGGCGGTTGGCGCTGACCCGACGCTCAGAATCGCGAATGTCCTGCAGGGTGTGGCAGAGGTTGTAGACACCGCGCTGGGAGAACATCACGTTGTAGTTGATGTCTTGAGACAGCCCTTCCCAGAGCTTCATGGCGTGCTCGTACAGGTGCGCCGACTCGTCCCACAGGTAGTTGGAGCGCACGATGGTGGTGTTGCGCGCGGTGTTGCCGCCACCCAGCCAGCCCTTCTCGACCACGGCCACGTTGGTGATGCCGTGCTCCTTGGCCAGGTAGTAGGCGGTGGCCAGGCCATGGCCGCCACCGCCGACGATGACCACGTCATAGACTTTTTTCGGGGTCGGCGTGCGCCACATGCGCTGCCAGTTTTCGTGGTGGCTGAGCGAGTGCTTGAAGAGGCCGAAGCCTGAGTAACGTTGCATAGTCTTTACTCCTGGACCACTCAGCGGTAAACCGGAAAATCTGCACAGAGTGCCGACACGTTCTTCGCCACATCGGCCTCGACATCGGCATCGCCGAGGTTGTCGAGGATGTCGCAGATCCAGCCGGCCAGCTCCACGCACTGGCTGACCTTGAAGCCGCGGCTGGTGACCGCCGGGGTGCCGATGCGCAGGCCGGAGGTGACGAACGGCGACTGCGGATCGTTGGGCACGGCGTTCTTGTTGACGGTGATGTGGGCGCGGCCCAGGGCGGCGTCGGCGTCTTTGCCGGTCAGGCCCTGGCGGATCAGGCTGACCAGGAACAGGTGGTTGTCGGTGCCGCCGGAAACCACGTCGTAGCCACGCTCGATGAACACTTTGGCCATGGCCTGGGCGTTGTCGATCACCTGCTGTTGATAAGTCTTGAAGCCCGGCTCCAGCGCTTCCTTGAAGCACACGGCCTTGGCCGCGATCACATGCATCAGCGGGCCGCCCTGGGCGCCGGGGAACACCGCTGCGTTGAGCTTCTTCTCGATCTCTTCGTTGCCGCGCGCCAGGATCAGGCCGCCGCGCGGGCCGCGCAGGGTCTTGTGCGTGGTGGTGGTGACCACGTCGGCGTACGGCAGCGGATTCGGGTACAGGCCAGCGGCGACCAGGCCGGCAACGTGGGCCATGTCGACGAACAGGTAGGCGCCGACCTTGTCGGCAATCTGACGAAAGCGTGGGAAATCAAGGGTTTTCGAGTAGGCCGAAAACCCGGCAACGATCATCTTCGGCTTGCTCTCAACCGCCAGGCGCTCGACCTCGTCGTAGTCGATCAGACCGGTTTTGGTGTCGATACCGTACTGCACGGCGTTGTACAGCTTGCCCGAGGACGACACCTTGGCACCGTGGGTCAGGTGGCCGCCGTGGGCCAGGCTCATCCCCAGGATAGTGTCGCCAGCCTGCAGCAGGGCCAGGTACACCGCGCTGTTGGCCGAGGAGCCGGAGTGCGGCTGGACGTTGGCGTAGTCGGCACCGAACAGCTGCTTGGCGCGATCGATAGCCAGTTGCTCGACTTTATCCACATGCTCGCAACCACCGTAGTAGCGCTTGCCCGGGTAACCTTCGGCGTATTTGTTGGTCAGACCGCTGCCCTGGGCCTGCATGACACGCTTGCTGGTGTAGTTTTCCGAGGCGATCAGCTCGATGTGATCTTCCTGACGTTGCTCTTCGGCATTGATTGCCGCCAGCAGTGCATCGTCGTAACCCTGGATCTGGTCTTGCTTGCTGAACATCGCAGTCTCTCCCGGCAGCGGCATCGGTCTTGTCAGGCAATTGCCCTTTTGAGCGATGGTATGACTGGCACAGACAGCCCAGATGCCTACGCACGCCTTGCAAAGGTGCGTTTACGACATGCAGCCTCATCGCGGGGTAAGCCCGCTCCTATAAGGTTCTGTAGGAACGGACTTACCCCGCGATGCTTGGTATAGGCGACTTCAGAAATCTTGTTTACAGTGCTCACCTGCGTCGTTCACAGGACAGTGTCATGACAGATCAAAGCCAGCAATTCGCCAGCGACAACTACTCAGGTATCTGCCCAGAAGCCTGGGCCGCCATGGAAAAGGCCAACCAGGGTCATGAGCGCGCCTACGGCGACGACCAATGGACGGCACGCGCTTCGGAATACTTCCGCAAACTGTTCGAAACCGACTGCGAAGTGTTCTTCGCCTTCAACGGCACTGCGGCCAACTCGTTGGCGTTGTCGTCCCTGTGCCAGAGCTATCACAGCGTGATCTGCTCGGAGACCGCCCACGTCGAGACCGACGAGTGCGGCGCGCCGGAGTTCTTCTCCAACGGCTCCAAATTGCTTACCGCACGCAGCGAAGCCGGCAAGCTGACCCCCGAGTCGATCCGTGAAGTGGCGCTCAAGCGCCAGGATATCCACTACCCCAAACCCCGCGTAGTCACCATCACCCAGGCCACCGAAGTGGGCAGCGTCTATCGCCCCGACGAGCTCAAGGCGATCAGCGCCACCTGCAAGGAGCTGGGCCTGAACCTGCACATGGACGGCGCGCGCTTCAGCAATGCCTGCGCCTTTCTGGGCTGCACGCCGGCCGAGCTGACCTGGAAGTCCGGGGTCGATGTGCTGTGCTTTGGCGGTACCAAGAACGGCATGGCGGTGGGCGAGGCGATCCTGTTCTTCAACCGCGAGCTGGCGGAAGACTTCGACTACCGCTGCAAACAGGCCGGGCAACTGGCCTCGAAGATGCGCTTCCTCTCGGCCCCCTGGGTCGGCCTGCTCGAAGACGGCGCCTGGCTGCGCCACGCCAAACATGCCAACCGCTGCGCACAACTGCTCAGCGAGCTGGTAAGCCATGTGCCAGGGGTCGAGCTGATGTTCCCGGTGCAAGCCAACGGGGTGTTCCTGCAGATGTCGGAACCGGCGCTGGAAGCCTTGCGTAACAAGGGCTGGCGTTTTTACACCTTCATCGGCAGCGGCGGCGCGCGGTTCATGTGCTCGTGGGATACCGAAGAGGCGCGGGTGCGTGAGCTGGCAGCGGATATCCGCGCTGTAATGGGGGCTTGAGGGCCCTATCGCGGGGCAAGCCCGCTCCCACCGGCGATGTGGGAGCGGGCTTGCCCCGCGATAAATTCAAAGGCGAAACCCTCCCATCTGCCGCGCCAGATCATCGGCCAACCCGCGCAATGCCTGACACTCCTGGCGACAGCCTTGCACATCTGCCGCCGTCTCCCGCGCCAGATCGGAAATACCCTGCACTGTACGGTTGATCTCCTCGGTAACCGCCGACTGCTCTTCCGTCGCCGTCGCCACTTGATGGTTCATGTCACTGATGTGCTCGACCTGATCGGTAATGGTGCCCAGCGATGCACCTGTCTGCTGGGTCGACGCCACCCCCGTCCCCGTCGCCGCCTGCCCGGCCTGCATCGACGCCACCGCACTGCCGGCGCCCTGCTTGAGGCGCAGGATCATCTGCTGCACTTGATCGGTGGACACCTGGGTGCGCCGCGCCAGGGTCCGGACTTCATCGGCAACCACCGCAAATCCGCGACCCATCTCCCCTGCTCGCGCCGCCTCGATGGCCGCGTTAAGTGCCAAGAGGTTGGTTTGCTCGGAAATGCTGCGGATCACTGCAAGCACTTCATCAATCGATGCCACTTCCGTGGCCAGCTCGCCCACCGCGCTGGCCGCCTGGCCAATCTCGGCAGACATGCCCTCGATATGGCTAATCGAGCGACGCACAACCTCCCGGGCTTGTAGCGCTTCGCTGCGCGCGGTCTGCGATGCAACTGCGGCATTGCCAGCATTCTGGGCGATGTCCTGTACGGTCAGGCCCATCTCATGCACGGCTGTGGCGACCATTTCGGTCATTTCCTGCTGACGGCCGGAACGTTCGGCGGTGTTATCCACCACTTGTGACACTTGCGCCACCGACGCACGCAGGCATTCGCTAGTGTTAAGCACGTCACCTATCAGGTCACGCTGACTGTCAAGAAAGCGGTTGAAACCACGGGCGAGGTCGCCCAACTCATCAGCACGGTGTTCATCCAGGCGCTGGGTCAGGTCGCCACCGCCATTGCCAATCATCATCAAAGCCTCGGTCACACGCCGGATCGGCCGCACGATGCCGCGTGCCAGCAGCACCACCAGCAACAGCGACACCAGCGCGACCGCCGCACCAATCAGGCTGGTCAGCCAGACGGTCTCGCGCACCTGGGCGTAGATCTGGGCTTCTGGCACCTCGGCGACCAGCGTCCAGTTCAGGTCACGCAACGGCAGGCTGAGGGCCAGGTAACTCTCGCCATCACGCTCGAAGCGGCTGCTGTGCAGGCCCTGCTCCCGGCTCAGGACCAGCTTGGCAGCCTCGCTGCCAATCTGCTCGGCCAACTGGCGCTTGCCACTGAATTCGGCTTGCGGATGCACCTGGATCAAACCATCGCCACGCACCAGCATCACCCGCCCGCGCTCACCAAAACTGAAGTTGTGGATCAGTTCGGACAGTTCGGTCATGCGCAGGCCAAGGCCGGCGATACCCACCAATTGCCCGGCCTTCTCCACCCGGTAGTCGATGAACAACGCCAGCTCGCCCGTGCTGCCATCGGTGTCGATGTTCAGCAAGCGCGGGTTGCCACTGTCGATAAAGCCAAAGAACCACTTGTCCGCCGGATTGCTGCGGCTGAGGGTGCGATCCAGGCCCTTCTCGTTGTAGTAGTGGTTGCTCGCCGTGGCGGCAAACAGTGCGGTAAAGGCATGGTTCTGTTGGCGCAAGGCTTCCAGGTACTCGATGAATTGCGGCGCCTGGGCACTGTCTTCACCCGCTGCCAGCCAATCACGCAGCAAGGTGTTGTTGGCGATATCGGCCGCCGCCGTCAGCGGACGGCCAAGCATACGTTCGATGTCGTTACGAATCGCCTCAATACTCGCCGGCAAGGCGGTGTCGACCAGGTAACGCTCGGTCAGGCGATTGACCGCCACACTGTAGATGCCGACCACGATCAGAATGCTCAGCAACAGCGCTGCGCCCATGCTTGCGATCAATTGCCACTGGATACTGCGCCGCCAGAACTGCATGTATTTCCCCTGGGTAAATAAGCTCTGTAGTGCAAGAGACAGGCCAATTGTATACAACAGAAAATACAATAATTACAGTGATCCACAGCAATGCCGGCCCACCCTCCCGAAGGTAGTGAGCTGGCAAAAGGTATGACGAGGGTTGGAAGCGATCAGCTGTTGCTGATGGTCCGGGCAATCACATCGACCGTGGCGTTGACTTGCTCTTGGTAACGGTCGAGGGCCTGCTGGTGCTGCTGTTGCAGATCGATCTGCTGCGAGCACAGGTTGAGGGCTGCCAGTACCAGCAGCTTGTCACCGATCAGGGTGGGGTATTTACGCTTGGTGTCGGCCAATGAGGCATTGAGCATCTGCACCGCTTGCGCCAGCGCCTGCTCCTGGCCTTCGGGGGCCTTGATCGAATAGTCGCTGCCCAGGATCGACACGACACTGATCGGCTGCGCTGAGGTTCTCATGCGTTCACGGCACCGGCGCTGGCACGTTCAACCAGGGCCTGGATGCGTGCAGCGGTGGCGCCCTGCTTTTCTTCCTGCTCCAGCAGGCTCAATTGCAGGCTGTCGTTTTCATCTTTGGCCTGGGCCAGTTCCGCGCTGATCTGCGCGTTGCGCTCGGTCAGTTCCTGATTCTTCTGCACCAGGTCGCTGACCAGTTGCTCCAGTTGACTAAGGGAAGTTTCCATCATGATTGCCTTCTCGGGGTGTTTCAGGGGGCGGACACGATAAAGAAAAGTCCGCGTGCTCGCCAGGGATATCGGGTTTAGACGCGTCGGCCTGGTGCAGATTGACCCAGGAATCAGGGTCCGGTTCCCCGTGGTGGGTGCCATCGGTCAGGAAAAAAGAGCGCTATCTCGCAATTTCATCTTTGCCCTCTCAAGTCTTCACGCGGCCGACCGATAGGCATGGCAGACCTGAATCAGTCGCACGGATCACGTGCCCTTTCCCCTTCCTGGATACCACCATGTCCCTACGCAACATGAACATCGCTCCGCGTGCACTCCTGGGGTTTGCCCTGATCGGTGCACTGATGCTGGCCCTGGGTTTGTTCGCCCTGAACCAGATGAGCAAGATTCGCCAGGCCGGCGAAACCATCGAAAACTCAACGGTGCCAAGCATCACCAACCTTGACCAGTTGACCCAGTTGACCCTGCGCCTGCGCACCCTGTCCTATCGTCTGCTGCTCAACCGTGAAGCCGGCACCCTGCAGGCTACCCTCACGCTGATCGACCAGCGCAACCAGCAGATCGACGACGCGCGCCGGACCTATGAGACAGTAATCACCGGTAACCAGGAACGCGCAGCCTACAACCAGTACGTACAGTTGCTGGGGCAGTACCGTCAGCTGGAAAACCGCATGCGCCTGGCGTCGCAGAGCAATGACCTGGAGACGCTGCGCAACCTGATCAACCGCGACATGCTCGACAGCTCCGAGCAGATCAACAGCGTCATGGAGCAACTGATCGGCATCAACACCACGCAAACCAGCGAGATCAACCGTACCGCCGCCGAGCAGTATGGCAACGCTGTCGCTCTGGTCATCGGCCTGCTACTGGCCGCCACCGCCCTGACCCTGATCTGTGCCCTACTGCTGACCCGCAGTATCGTCAAGCCGATCGAGGAAGCCCTGCAGGCTGCCGAACGCATCGCTGAAGGCGACCTGACCCGCAGCATCCAGGCCGAAGGCCAGGACGAAGCCGCACGCCTGCTCAAGGCCATGGCCAAGATGCAGAACAAGCTGCGCGACACCCTGCAGCAGATTTCCGGCTCCGCCACCCAACTGGCCTCGGCGGCTGAAGAGCTCAACAGCGTCACCGACGAAAGCGCCCGTGGCCTGCAGCAGCAGAACAACGAAATCGAACAGGCCGCCACCGCCGTCACCGAGATGACCAGCGCCGTGGAAGAAGTCGCACGTAACGCCGTAAGCACTTCCGAAGCCTCGAAAGAAGCCACCCGTTCGGCCGGCGATGGCCGTGACCTGGTGCTGGAAACCGTCAGCGCCATCGAGCGCATGAGCACTGATGTACAGGGCACCGCCGAACTGATCGGCAACCTGGCCGAAGAATCGCGGGACATCGGCAAGGTGCTCGACGTAATTCGCGGCCTGGCCGACCAGACCAACCTGCTGGCGCTCAACGCTGCCATCGAAGCGGCCCGCGCCGGTGAAGCCGGTCGTGGCTTTGCCGTGGTGGCTGATGAAGTCCGCGCCCTGGCCCACCGCACCCAGCAGTCGACCAGCGAAATCGAACGGATGATCGGCAGCATCCAGGGCGGTACCGAGCAGGCGGTCAACTCCATGCGCAACAGCACCGAACGCGCCGAGTCGACCCTGAACATCGCCCGTGGTGCGGGCCTGGCGCTGGAAACCATCACCGGCGCGGTGGCCGAAATCAACGAGCGCAACCTGGTAATCGCCAGCGCCGCCGAAGAGCAGGCGCAGGTTGCCCGGGAAGTGGACCGCAACCTGGTCAACATCAACGACCTGTCGGTGCAGTCGGCCACCGGCGCCCACCAGACCAGCGCGGCCAGCGCCGAGCTGTCGCGCCTGGCGGTGGACCTGAGCAGCCTGGTGGCGCGTTTCAGCGTTTAAGCGGCAGATCGGCCAGTACGGCCGGCTTGAGGTGGTCCCATTGCTCGATGGGGCCACCTGTCTGGTAGAAACCGTTGTTGTAACGCATGACCAATTTGTCCACTGCATTCAAGGCCGTGGTTACAGCCCCCTCCGCCCAGCCGCCGGTCCAGGAGACATCGTCTCCAGCCAGGATGAAGCCATCCACTGCCGTGCCGTCACTGCCCTCCTTGAACTGGCTGAACAGCAACCGCTGATACTCGTATTGTCCCGGCAGGTTCATCTTGAAAGCCCCAAGGTAGAAAGGCTCGTCTTCCCAGTTGATCTCTACAAAGGGGTCAGCCACCGCAAAATGCGAGGTCAGGTCCAGACCGGGATACACCTGATCAAGCAAGGCCGTACACAGCTCACCATGTTGCGGCAGGCGGCCTTGGCGATCGCCAAGAAACTTCAGGCTGTCGTCATTCCAGGTGTACGACAGGAAGATCCCACTGCCTTTGTACGCCCCAGTGCTGCGGCTGTAGTCGACCAGATAAGTGCCGCGGGTCAGTCGGTCAGACAGGGTAATGCTCATCAACTGCCTGCCATCCTCCCCGCGCCTAGTCCAGAACGGCTCATCAGTTGCGGCGAAGACCTTGGCCGACTGCATGTAGTGGGTATACATCACTGCTTCCCACTGGGGCTGGGTCAGTAGCGAGCGGCTTGCCTCTAGCCCTTCGGCGCCATTCATGTAGCGGAACTTGTCGAGGACTCGTACATGGGGGGTGTAGACCACAGCAGAAAACAACTGGCGATGATCAACACCGCTATCCAGGTCATGGATCAGCACCTCAAACTGGTTATTAGTAACTCGCTGAATCTGTCGCACTTCCTGACGCAGAGGGTTTTTACCACCCAGGGCGGCTATGCTCAGTTTCTCAACCGTTGGCTCCTCAGCCCAGTCGCCCGCTTGCTCGTCACCAAAGCTCCTTGCTGTCCGTTCCCACAGCCGTTGCGGCAGTTGATCGGCACCATCGCGCATCAACAGATGGTTGATGTCGAGCCCTGTATACAAAACACGCAGCACTTCCAGGAAGCAATTGGGGAAGTCGGTGTTCCAGCCACCGGTGCCAAAACCGATCTGACCGAACAGGTTGATGTCCTCGTCGGACCAACGCGCCTGCTCGACCATCGCGGCATGAAAGCTGAGGTTGTCCCAGCCTTCCGTCAAAATGGTATTCCATAAGCGTTTGATCTTGGCCTGATCGATTGTGCCCGCAGACATTGCCTGTTCCATTTCCAAAAAATGGATAGGTGCCTGTTCCAGAAACTCCTCGAAAAATTTGATTTCGATGTTTTCAAACGCCGGCGGCCTGGGAAAGTTATTGTTACCCACCTCGTAGTAAAACTTCTCATCGGCATAATCAACCACCGTACTCACGGCAGCAGCACTTCCGGGATTGGGGAAGTCCTCGCTATTTTCGAGCATGCCAACTTTGCCGAAGTAATGCATAAGCGCTTGTCCAGACAAAGGAAAGCGCATGGCGCCTCGCTCGAACGGCACACCACCGTCAACCGGGCTGGAAAACAAACGCCCGCCAACTCGCCCGCTGGCATCCACCACCACCGGGTGCAGGCCCATGCGCATCGCCTCGTAGGCAGCAACCAGGCCGGCCACTCCCGCGCCAACCACCAGCACCTGCCGGCCATGGTATTGCGGTTGAATACGGCCAAGTGGCGCCTGCCCCTTATCCATCAGGTATTGACCATAGTCGAAAGGAAAGTCGGGAATCAGGGCGCGTACCTGATTATCCAGGACACGTTGGGCGGATAAGATGCGTGAAGGGATTGCGGACATACAAGGCTCCAGATGAACAAGTATCCAAGAGCCACAGCATAGAATCATAGAACACAGCTAATTAGAGCGTTTGGTAATCAAATAGCAGGTTTTTGAACTAGCAGAAATACCAGTTGACGCAAATTTTATTATTCCCACATATCATGACTTTCAGGAGAGCAGACATGCGCGACTCATCACTACCTTTACGAATCGCTTGTGCCCAAGTTGCACCAAAAGTTGCTGATGTGACGCACAACCGAAATATCTCCAATGCCGCTATCCAGGCAGCTGCGGACGCGGACGCCGAACTGGTGGTGCTGCCAGAGCTGATGCAAAGCGGCTACGTGTTCCATGACCGCGAAGAGGCCTTGAGTGTTGCCGAGGGTCTGTACGGCGAAACATTGCTCGGCTGGTACGAGCGTGCCCGTGCGCTCGACATCATCGTCGTTGGCGGGTTCTGCGAATACCTGTCGCCTTACGAAGTCGCCAACAGCGCCGTGTTGATCGACCCCCGCGGCTTGATTTCCCTCTATCGCAAAGCCCATCTGTGGGATCAGGAAAAACTCATCTTCACCCCCGGCAATCAACCGCCTCCCATCGTGCGCACTGCCAAAGGCCGGATCGGCCTGATGATCTGCTACGACCTGGAACTGCCTGAATGGGTTCGTCTGGCGGCCCTCGGCGGTGCCCAACTGCTTTGTGCCCCGGTCAACTGGCCGGACCTGGGGCGCCCGGCAGGCGAGCGGCCGGCCGAGATCGTCCGCGTGCAAGCAGCGGCTGCAGTCAACCGCATGTTCATCGCCAGTTGTGATCGTCACGGCCACGAGCGGGGCGTGGACTGGGTGGGCGGCTCAACCATCGTCGACGCCGACGGGTACCCCCTGGCCGGCGCCAGCAGCAATCCCGAAGATCAACTGCTGATCACCGATATCGATCTGGCCGAGGCCGACAACAAATGGATCAGCGAGCATAACCATGTGCACGAAGATCGCCGCCCAGAGCTCTACGGCGGCCTGTGCAGCACTAGTACTCGATCCGCACATCCCCTTTCGGCACACTGCAACAAGACAGAATGTAACCCTCCGCCACATCTTCATCGGTGATGCCGCCGTTGTGCTCCATCTCCACCTCGCCGCCCAGCTTGAGCACCTTGCAGGTACCGCAGATGCCCATGCCGCAGGCCTTGGGGATCATCAGACCGAGCTTGGCCGCTGCCGCGTGCACGGTCTCGCCCGGGGCCACGCGGATGCTCTTGCCGGTGGCGGTGAATTCCACCTGGTGCAGGTCGCTGGCATCGAGCTCGGCAGCTTCGGCAGCCTGTTCGGCGTGCTCGACGGCATCGGCCTTGACCTCGGCGGGCGTCGCACCGAACGACTCTTCATGGTAGCGGCTCATGTCGTAGCCACTGCTTTCGAGCAGGCGCTTGACCGCGTTCATGTACGGCGTCGGGCCACAGCAAAAGATCTCCCGCTCCAGGTAGTCCGGGGCGATCAACTCCATCAGCTTCTGGTTCAGGTAGCCTCGGTAGCCCGCCCAGGGCTCGCCCAGGCCATGCTTCTCGCAAATGATGTGCAGGCTGAAGTTGTCGATCCGCGAGGCCATGTGCTCAAGCTCGCGGTGATAGATGATGTCTTTGGGCGAGCGCGCACTGTGGACGAAGACCATGTCGACATTGCCGTTGGTGTCATAGAACCAGCGGGCCATGGACATCACCGGGGTGATGCCGACGCCGCCGCTCAGGTACAACACCTTGGGGCTGGGAAAATCCATGGCGTTGAACAGCCCGACCGGCCCATGCACCGCCAGTTCCTGGCCCTCGTGCAGGGTGTCGTGCAGCCAGTTGGAGACCTTGCCGCCGGGCACGCGCTTGATCGTTACCGAGAAGCTGTAGGGCACCGAGGGTGAACTGGAGATGGTGTAGGAGCGCATGATCGGCTCGCCATCGATTTCCAGCTCCAGGGTGACGAATTGGCCGGGCTTGAAGAAGAACATGATCGGCTGGTCGGCCATGAAACAGAAGGTGCGCACATCCCAGGTTTCCTGGATCACCTTGACGCAGCGGACGATGTGGCGGCCGTTGGCCCAGGTCTGGGTGCTGACCGGATTGAGGAAGCTGTTGGACATGCTCGTCTCCACGGCCGACTGCGGCCTGATGGCTGCGATTCTGCGCAAGGCGCGCAGGCGACACTTACCTATCCGCGACATTGGCGTGCTTATCGCGACCAGCCCCCGGCTACCGGGGCTGGGGCGTCGGAAACGGATCTGATCATGTCGTCCATGGATATGGTTCACGCGCACTTCGAACGCACACTCCAACGCAAATGATCCTGCTGTACTTGAGCCTTGCGTCGCCATAACAACGATTAGCCACTTTCACCGGCCACAAGCACTGGCCATGAGGACCTACACGATGGACGTCACCGCAACTTTGAGTCTGGGCGATCCACTGGAACCTGCACGCAAGGCCACCGCCGAGATGCTGCAGAGCCGCGAGCGGACCTTCTCGCTGCCGCAGCCGTTCTACTGCGACGAGCGCCTGTTCCAGATCGACATGGAGGAAATCTTCCAGAAGGAATGGCTGATCGCCGGGATGACCTGTGAAATCCCGACCAAGGGCAACTTCATCACCCTGCAGATCGGCAAGAACCCGATCCTGGTGGTGCGCGGTGCCGAGGGCCAGGTGCATGCTTTCCACAACGTCTGCCGCCATCGCGGTTCGCGCCTGTGCACCAGCGACAAGGGCAAGGTCGCAAAGCTGGTCTGCCATTACCACCAGTGGACCTACGAACTGGACGGTCGCCTGCTGTTCGCCGGTACCGAGATGGGTGCCGACTTCGACATGAAGCAATACGGGCTAAAGCCTGTGAATGTGAAGACCGCCGGTGGCTACATTTTCAT
Organism: Pseudomonas tructae; assembly: GCF_004214895.1. Taxonomy (NCBI): domain Bacteria; kingdom Pseudomonadati; phylum Pseudomonadota; class Gammaproteobacteria; order Pseudomonadales; family Pseudomonadaceae; genus Pseudomonas; species Pseudomonas tructae. The sequence goes on from NZ_CP035952.1 coordinate 5,589,782, forward strand.
CAGCCTGGCCGAGAACCCGCCGGCGATCGATGACTTCCTCGCCACCCTGAACCACTACATGGAACCCTACGACATGGAGAACACCAAGGTGGCGGTGCAAACCACCTTGATGGAAAAGGCCAACTGGAAGCTGGTGCTGGAAAACAACCGCGAGTGCTACCACTGCAGCGGCTCGCACCCCGAACTGCTGAAAACCCTGCTGGAATGGGACGACGTCACCGACCCGCGCGCCGACCAGGCGTTCAAGGACCACGTCGCCGCCTCGGCCGCGGCCTGGGATGCCGAGAAGATCCCTTACGCCCACGCCAGCTTCGGCCTGCGCAACCGCATTGTGCGCATGCCGCTGCTCAAGGGCACGGTATCGATGACCCTGGACGGCAAGCAGGGCTGCCAGAAGCTCATGGGCCGGATCAAGAACCCCGACCTTGGCTCGATGCGCATCCTGCACCTGCCGCACTCGTGGAACCACTGCATGGGTGATCACATTATCGTCTTCACTGTGTGGCCAATCAGCGCCCAGGAGACCATGGTCACCACCAAGTGGCTGGTGCACAAGGATGCGGTTGAAGGCGTGGACTACGACCCGGCGCGCATGCGCCAGGTGTGGGATGCCACCAACGACCAGGACCGGCGCCTGGCGGAAGAGAACCAGCGTGGGATCAACTCCAGCGCTTACCAGCCTGGCCCTTACTCGAAGACCTATGAATTTGGGGTGGTGAACTTTGTCGACTGGTACAGCGAGCGGGTCTTGAACAACCTGGGGGCAGCGCCGGCGCCTTATCTCAAGGGTGTGGCTGCGCAGTAGGCCCCTATCGCGGGCTTGCCCCGCGATGCTGTACAAATTTTAACCACCCACCGCAATCCCCCGGCCCCACTGGGCTCCTGCACACAGCAAACACTTTATCCACAGGACAGCCCACAGCTAATGTGGGCAAGTCTTTGTTTTTCCCAGTGAAATTAATTGATCAATATTTGATCAAATCTATACAGGCCTTTAAATACAAGGCCCACAGCGGAAGGCGAACACCTTATCCACAAAGACGCCAACAGACTTTGTGTGCAAAAGTCGAAACGCTAAAAACCCACTGTGGATAACACCTTGAGCGAGCGAAATACCAGGCTTGAGCAGGTATAAAGGTGTCAATTGACTATTTTCTGATCAACCCTGCGCAGGCCTTGCCATACGGGCCTCTCAGCCATGGGCAAACATATTATCCACAGACCCGCCAACAGCGATTGTGGGCAACCTCGTGGCTGTTTAACGAAGAAAACCTCATAAAATCCACAACTTAGCTTGATCATTTTTTGACCATAACGCCGAAGGGCACGCAATGCGTGCCCTCCAGCCATACACAAACACTTTATCCACAGATCGGCCAACAGACTTTGTGAGCAACTGTCAGCGCAACACGCCCTCTTCCACCAGCAGTTTGAGGATGGCTTGGGCGCCGTCCTCTGGGCTCACATCCTTGAGCACTTGGCCACCACCGCCGCTGGCCTTGGCGGTGGCTGCTTTCATGCGGTCGGCGCCGCTCTTGGCCTTGATGACCTTGAGGCGCTTGGGCCGTGGCTTGGCCGGTTGCAGTTCGGCACTTGTGAACAACTCATCTTCGACGATTGTCACCTGACGCGCGGCCAATACCCCCCGCCGCGCCGGACCGAACGCACTCTGGCGCGGCTTGGGCGCAGCGTTATCCACAGTGGCGAGCAACGGCAGGCGCACCTTCAAGCGCCGCCGCTGGCCCCGGGGCAGGGCCTGCAGCACCTGGGCCACACCATTGTGGATAGATTCCACTTCAGCCAGGCCCACCACCAGCGGCCAGCCCAGGCGCTCGGCCAGCAGGAATGGCAGCATGCCTGAACCTTCACCGGTTTCTGCCTGGCTGCCAGTGAGCACCAGCTGTGCACCGGCGTCGCGCAGATAATCGCCCAGTACACCCAGGGCATCGGCGCCCTGTGGCTGTTCCAGCACATCAATGTGCTCCAGGCCCATGCCCAGGTAGGCCCGCAAAGCCGGCTCCTGCGGGTCGCCGGCGTGCAGCACCTGCAAGTTATCCCCAGCCAGCTGCAGGCCCAGTTCCACCGCCCGGGCATCCTGCTCGGCACGGCGGGTGCGGCCGGAGCTGGGGTGGGCACCGATTGAAACCAGACTGATGACCTTGGTGTGCATAGTTATCCCCTGCCCTTAGGCCGCATCGCGCTTGGCGTCGTTGCGGTAGTTTTCCACAGCCTCGATCAGTGCCTGGAGAATCGCCGCACTGTCGCCAATCACCGACAGGTCAGCACGCTTGATCATGTCGCAGCCCGGGTCCATGTTGATCGCCACTACCTTGTCGCAGGCACCGATGCCCTGCAGGTGCTGGATCGCCCCGGAGATACCCACAGCCAGGTAAACCCGTGCGGTCACCCAGGTGCCGGTAGCGCCAACCTGGCGGTTGCGCGGCATGAAGCCGTCGTCCACCGCCACCCGCGAGGCGCCTTCGGTAGCGCCCAGGGCGACGGTGGCGCGGTGGAACAGCGCCCAGTCCTTGACCCCATTGCCGCCCGAGACGATGAATTCGGCCTCGGCCATGGCGATGGCTGCCGGGTCGACAGCCACCGGGCCAAGGTCTTCAATGCGCGACAAGCTACGTGCTGCGCTTGTGGATAACTGCACCGGCAAGGCTTCGTGGCGGGTTTCGCTGACCGGCTCTGCACATTCGGCAGCCGCCAGAATCAACCGAGGCAGGCCGCGGATCAGGTCCTGCTGGCCAGCGCCGGCACGGCCGCTGCATTGCCCATCCTTGACCTGCCAGACCCTGGTCGCCGGGCGTTCGCCAATGGCTGCAGCAAAGCGCCGGCCCAGCTCACCGCCCCCCGTACGGCTGTCTGGAAGCAGCCAGTGACGTGGGTTGTATTGGTTATCCACAGCGCGCAGGCCCTGCACCAGTTGCTCGGGTGCATACCCTGCGAACTCATCGCCTTCTATCACCAGCAGGCGATCGACGCCAGCGGTGGAAAAGTTGCTCTCCTTGTGTTCGCCAAACACCACCGCCAGCACCGCACCGTCGCTGCCGGCAAGGCCTCGGGCCAGGCCCAGCAGGTCGCGGTCATGACTGCCCAGGCGGCCGCCGACCATATCCGGGACCACCGCAATGTAGAACGCCGGCTGCGCCACCTGGTGCAGCGGCAACTGCACTGCTGCCGCTGCCGTGCGCTTGCTGCTACCGCCTTGCTGGGCACCACTGCGATCGATGCGCTTGATCCCGTTGGGGCCGATGAAGCCAACCCCGTGGGGGTTCTTGCGAATGATGCCGTTGGGCCCCATCCAGCTGTGTTGCTGGCCCTGCTGCATGGCCGCATGCAATGGATGCAGGCGGTTGCGGGCGATCCACTCGGCGCGCGGATCACGGCGAATAATGTCGCTCATCAGTGCACCTCCGCAGGTTCACGCTTTGCCGGGGCGGGTTTGCTCGCCGGAGCCGGTTCTTCGAGAATGGCGTCGGCAACCAGCTCTGCCAGGTCCTTGATCAATGGACGCGGCTCGACCACGCCTTCGAGCATCGCCGTGCACTGTGGACAACCCACGGCCACCAGTTCGGCGGCGGTTTCGCGAATGTCGTCCATGCGCATGTCGGGGATACGTTGCTTGCCGGGAATGTCGGTAATCGGCGCACCGCCACCGCCGCCACAGCAGCGCGAGCGAAAGCCCGAGCGTTGCATCTCCCTGACCTCGATACCAAGCGCGCGCAACACCTCGCGCGGCGCCTCGTACTCACCGTTGTAGCGGCCCAGGTAGCAGGGGTCGTGATAGGTCACGCTGCCGCCCTTGTGCTGGCCCAGGTTGAGCGCACCTGCGCCAATCAGCTCGGCGATGTATGTGCTGTGGTGCTGCACCAGGTAGTCGCCGCCGAAGGCGCCGTATTCGTTCTTGAGCACGTGGAAGCTGTGCGGATCGCAGGTGACGATGCGCTTGAAGCTGTACTTGGCCAGGGTCTGGATGTTGCGCCTGGCCAGTTGCTGGAAGGTCGCCTCATCACCCAGGCGCCGGGCCACATCGCCGCTGTCGCGCTCTTCCAGGCCGAGCACGGCAAAATCCACCTGTGCGGCTTTGAGCACTTTGACGAAAGCGCGCAGGGTGCGTTGGTTACGCATGTCGAAGGCACCATCACCGACCCAGAACAGCACCTCGGCGCTCTTGATGTCGCCGAGCAGATTGAGGTTGAGGTCCGCCGCCCAGTTCATCCGCCCGCCCGGGGCAAAGCCGCCGGGGTTGTCGGTGGCGATCAGGTTGTCCAGGACCTCGGCGCCCTTGTTCGGCGTCGCGCCTTTTTCCAGGGTCAGGTGCCTGCGCATGTCGACGATGGCATCGACGTGCTCGATCATCATCGGGCATTCCTCGACACAAGCACGGCAAGTGGTGCACGACCACAGCGTCTCGGCATCCACCAGGCCGTTGACGATCGGCTGGTGCGGGTTGCCGCCGTGTTCACCAATCGGCTTACCAGGGTACGGGCTACCGGCAAACTTGGCATCGGTGCCGCCGGCCAGGCCGACGACCATGTCCTGGATGAGTTTTTTCGGGTTCAGCGGCTGGCCGGCGGCAAAGGCCGGACAGGCAGCCTCGCACTTGCCGCACTGCACGCAGGCATCAAAACCGAGCAACTGGTTCCAGGTAAAATCCTTCGGTTTTTCCACGCCCAGCAGCGCTTGCGGGTCTTCCAGATCGATCGGTTTGAGCCCGGTCGAACGGCCACCGCCGAAGCGCTCGGCACGCCGGTGCCAGGCCAGGTGCAGGGCACCGGCGAAGGCGTGCTTCATCGGCCCGCCCCAGGTCATGCCGAAGAACAGCTCGGACACGCCCCACAGCACACCAACCCCCAGCAACGCGACCAGCAGCCAGCCACCGAAGCCCTCGGGCAGAATCCCGGCCACCGGCAAGGTGGCAATGAAGAAACTTGCGGCAAACACCAGCAGGCTTTTCGGCAGGCGCATCCACGGGCCTTTTGACAGCCGCGACGGCGGATTGAGGCGGCGTTTATAGACGAACAGTGCACCGGCAAACATCAGCACGGTGGCGAACAGCAAGGCAAACCCAAGGATCCTGTTATGCAGGCCAAAACCATGCACCAGGATCGCCAGCACCGCCGCCAGCACGAATCCGCCAGCCGTGGCCACGTGGGTATTGGCCATGTACTTGTCGCGGGCGACCACGTGGTGCAGGTCGACCATGTAGCGCCGTGGCATGGCCAGCAGACCGCCGAGCAGGTCGACCTTCGACGGCCGGCCCTGGCGCCACATCCGCACGCGCCGCAGCGCGCCAAAGGCGGCAAGGCCCAGGGCGGCGAACAGGAGGATGGGGATAAGGGTGTTCAACATGGGAAACTCCCACACGAATTGCAATCGGCACGGAGTGAACCTGTGGGAGCGGGCTTGCCCCGCGATAGCGTTGTGTCTGTCACATCCTATCGCGGGGCAAGCCCGCTCCCACAGCAGTCCGCAGTCTGATCAGAAATCCTTGCACAGGCGCAAGGCGTCATAGATGGCAGCATGGGTATTGCGCTGCGCCACGCAGTCACCGATGCGATACAGCAGGTAGCCTTCGCCCGGCTGGCTGAGGATCGGCTGCGGCTTGATCGCGAACAGCGCTTCGATATCGATCTGGCCCTTGTTGCGCGAACCTTCCTTGAGCCCGTAGTACAGCGCCTCATCCGGTCGCACGCCGTTCTCGATCACCACCTGGTCGACCACCCGTTCCTCTTTGGCACCGGTGTATTCGTTCTCCAGCACCGCCACCAGCTTGTCGCCCTCGCGGTAGACCTTTTCCAGCATCAGGTCGCCGGTCATGATCACTTCCTTGGGGTACATGCTGCGGTAGTAGGTTGGGAACGACGTACCGCCAATGGCCACGCCCGGCTTGATGTCATCAGTGACGATCTCGACCTGGCTGCCTTTGTCGGCGATGTAGTCGGCCACCGACATGCCGGTGAATTCACAAATGGTGTCGTACACCAGCACGTTCTTGCCTGGCGCCACCTTGCCATCGAGCACATCCCAACTGCTGACCACCAGCCCTTCGGCGGCGCCCCAGTGTTCGTTCTGCTCGATAAACGGATGGCCGCCCACCGCCAGCACGATCACATCCGGGCGCAGGTCCTGGATGGTGTCGATGTCAGCCGCAGTGCCCAGTCGCAGGTCGACCTTCAGGCGTGCCAGCTCCAATTGGTACCAGCGGGTAATACCGGCGATCTGGTCGCGTTGCGGCGCCTTGGCGGCAATGCTGATCTGCCCGCCGATGGCGTCCTTCTTCTCGAACAGGGTGACGTCATGTCCACGTTCGGCCGCCACCCGAGCCGCTTCCATCCCAGCAGGCCCGGCACCGACCACCACCACCTTGCGCTTGAGCCCGGTGCTTTTCTCGATGATGTGCGGCACGCCCATGTATTCACGGGAGGTTGCCGCGTTCTGGATGCACAGCACATCCAGGCCCTGGTACTGGCGGTCGATGCAGTAGTTGGCGCCGACGCACTGCTTGATCTGATCGATCTGGCCCATCTTGATCTTGGCGATCAGGTGCGGGTCGGCGATGTGCGCGCGAGTCATGCCGACCATGTCGACATAGCCACCTTCAAGAATACGCGTGGCCTGGTTGGGATCCTTGATGTTCTGCGCGTGCAGCACCGGAACCTTGACCACTTCCTTGATCCCGGCCGCCAGGTGCAGGAACGGCTCCGGCGGGAAGCTCATGTTGGGGATAACGTTGGCCAGGGTGTTGTGGGTGTCGCAACCCGAACCGATCACACCAAAGAAATCCAGCATGCCGGTGGCATCGTAGTACTTGGCGATTTCCTTCATGTCTTCGTGGCTGAGGCCATCGGGATGGAACTCATCACCGCAGATACGCATGCCCACGCAGAAGTCCGGCCCCACCTCGGCACGCACGGCCTTGAGCACTTCCAGGCCGAACTTCATGCGGCCCTCAAAGGTGCCGCCCCATTCGTCGGTACGCTTGTTGACCCGCGGGCTCCAGAACTGGTCGATCATGTGCTGGTGCACGGCCGACAGTTCGACACCATCCAGACCACCCTCCTTGGCCCGGCGCGCGGCTTGCGCGTAGTTGCCGATCACCCGCCAGATTTCTTCCGGCTCGATGGTCTTGCAGGTGGCACGGTGCACCGGCTCACGTACCCCGGACGGCGACATCAGGGTCGGCCAGTTGAAGCCGTCCCAGCGCGAGCGGCGGCCCATGTGGGTAATCTGGATCATGATCTTGGCGCCATGCTTGTGCATGGCATCGGCCAGGTTCTGAAAGTGTGGAATGATGCGGTCGGTCGACAGGTTCACCGAAGCCCACCATTCCTGCGGGCTGTCGATGGCCACCACTGAGGAGCCACCGCAGATGGCCAGGCCGATGCCGCCCTTGGCTTTCTCTTCGTAATACTTCACATAGCGCTCGGTGGTCATGCCGCCGTCGGTGGCATAGACCTCGGCGTGCGCAGTGCTCAGCACCCGGTTGCGGATGGTCAGTTTGCCGATCTGGATCGGCTGGAACATTGCTTCGAAAGCCATGGCGCGCTCCTCGACTTACAACGGCTTGACGATGAACAGGCCGTCGTCGTGGCCTTCTTGCGAACCGCCGTAGACCTGCTCGGCGACCGTACGAATGCTGCTGCCACGGGCTTCCAGGATCTGGTCCATGGCCCCGGCGAACCAGCCGGTGAACATGTAGTCAACCTTGCGCCCGACCTTGCCGTACACATACACGAATGCCGAATGCTCGAGCTTGACGCTGGCGGTGCCTTGGTCGAGGTCAATGTCCTGGATCTTGAACAGCCCCCAGCCGCGCTGGGACAGGCGCTTCATGTAATGTTCGAACACCGCCACGCCTTCCAGGCCGTGGCATTCGGCTTCTTTCTCGCACCAGTGCCAGGCAGACTTGTAGCCAGCCTTGTAGAGGATTTCGGCATAGGCGTCGGCGCCCAGCACTTCCTCGATACCCATGTGGTTGTTGACGAAGAAATGCCGCGGTACGTACAGCATCGGCAGGGCATCGCTGGTCCAGACACCGGTTTCGCTGTCGACTTCGATAGGCAATTGCGGGGCGATCTTGGCCATGGAAACTCAACTCCAGAAAATTTGGTTGGCTGCCCCTGCGCCGCTGGCAGGGGTCGGAAGACGGTGGCTGGCGGCTTACTCGCCCCAAACGTCTTTAAGGACGTTCACCCAGTTTTCACCCATGATCTTGCGCACCACGCGTTCGCTGTGGCCGCGCTTTAGCAGGGTCTGGGTGAGGTTGGGGAACTCGCCCACAGTGCGGATGCCCAGCGGGTTGATGATCTTGCCGAAGCTGGTCAGGCGCCGGGCGTAGCCCTTGTCATGGGTCAGGTATTCGAAGAAGTCCTGGCCATGGCCCTGGGTGAAGTCGGTACCGATACCGATGGCGTCTTCACCAACGATGTTCATGGTGTATTCGATGGCCTCGGCATAGTCATCGATGGTCGAGTCGATGCCCTTGGCCAGAAATGGCGCGAACATGGTCACGCCGACGAAACCGCCGTGATCGGCAATGAACTTGAGCTCTTCGTCGGATTTGTTGCGCGGGTGCTCTTTGAGCCCGGAGGGCAGGCAGTGGGAGTAGCACACCGGCTTTTTCGATTCGAGGATGACTTCTTCGCTGGTTTTCGAACCGACATGGGACAGGTCGCACATGACCCCGACGCGGTTCATTTCCGCGACGATTTCCCTGCCGAAGCCCGACAGACCGCCATCACGCTCGTAACAGCCGGTGCCGACCAGGTTCTGGGTGTTGTAGCACATCTGCACGATGCCCACGCCCAGCTGCTTGAACACCTCGACGTAACCGATCTGGTCTTCATATGCATGGGCATTCTGGAAGCCGAAGAGGATGCCGGTCTTGCCCAGCTCCTTGGCCTTGCGAATGTCGGCAGTGGTGCGCACCGGCATCACCAGGTCGCTGTTCTCGCGGATCAGCTTCTGGCTGGCTGCAATGTTGTTGACCGTAGCCTGGAAGCCTTCCCAGACCGACACCGTGCAGTTGGCCGCAGTCAGGCCGCCCTTGCGCATGTCCTCGAACAGTTCGCGGTTCCATTTGGCAATGATCAGCCCGTCGATAACGATGCTGTCGGCGTGTAATTCGGCTGGGCTCATCAGGCTGTCCCCTTTATTGGTGAAACCTGCGCCGAATCGTCTGCCGGCGCTTTGGGGCCAGCATATGCCTAGGGACAATGTCGCCCAGATGCAAAAACGACAGGGGAATTGCCGAAAGCGTCAAAGGCCGACAAAGGGGCACCGCAGCAGCGGCTACCCTGTTCTTTGCTGCGGCGCTGAGCGAGAATCGGCGCCTATGTTCGCGCAAGCTTTGGGAGGATGTCGCAGATGAGAACGATGGTAGGGCTGGCCCTGGTATTGCTGGCATTCGGCGCCCATGCCCAGGACGACGAAAGCACCCCGTGCGATAACGTCGAAACCGACCAGCAGACCTTTGAATGCGCCAAGTACAGCCGCACCACCGCTGAACGTGAACTCAGTGCCGCTTTCGATGACCTGCTGCAACGCATTGGCGAGCAGTACGACGGCCAGCCTGCCAAGGTTGCCGAGTTGAGCAAACGCCTGCGTGACGCCGAGGCCATCTGGAAGCAGTTGCGCGACGCCGATTGCAAGGTCGAGACCTTCGACGCCAAGCCCGGCAAGGCGTTCGACACCGCGCAAAACACCTGCCTGGCCCAACGTAGCGACGATCGCTCGGAATACCTGCAATCGCTGGGCCTGCAGTAACCCTACATATATGGGTTGTACTTCAATCTACGCTCCCATCCAGATACTGGCGGCTGCGGGGTTACCGATGACGAGTATTCGTAGCCCAAGGCCGCAATATCCAACACATCACTCAAGCGCTTGCGTGTGTCGCCCTCACCCGGACCATAAATCATATCGTCATTGAGGTTATGCCCCCACGCGCCCCCTTCTTCGGGCTGATAGTTGTCCCGTCCCCTGACCGCTTGCCAGTCCGCCCAGATTTTGTCGACAAAACAGTGATGAAGAAAGAACACCGGGTCATCCGGTGACATCATCGTCGCCATGTTGCCGCCAATCCAGTTGTGCACACGGTTGTGCAACTGGGTGCCAGGCTCGGTCAAGGCACTGTCGGCATTGGGGGTAACCCATCCTTCCAGGTAATTGCAAAAACCCATCTGGAACTGCTCGCCAAAATGCCCAGGCTCAGAGTAATGCGGGCGCGACATGGCCCTTGCCAAGGCCTGTGCATTGGGCAGCGTGCTTGCGAGTCTGCCAAAATTGCGTCGCAGTGGCTCCTTAGCACCTTCAGTAAGTGGGAAAACAACCGGCCAAGTTTCTGGATTGGAAAATGGTCCGTCCTGGATGAAGTCGTTCTTCTCCGGGTCTCCATTACCTCCCATCCAGTTCGAAGCCCATATTGGTGACTCCTCCGGGTTTGCGCTATCCAGCGTCCAGTCCCAATACGGTAGCGTGCCGTCACTAAACGACCCTACCGTGCGCAGCTCATCTTCCAGCATTTTTACAAACCAGCGGTGCCATGGCAGGAAGGCCGGCCCTCTGTGGGCATGGTTACGAAAACTGCTGTACGGGGGCTCTCCAGGCAGTGAAGTCGCCTCCATAGCATCAAGGTGCCACTGCACATACTTGTCGTATGCCCCTCGACGTTTCAGCTCAAGAAAAGCGCTGGTTAAACCGGTTACTTCAACAGGGGTAAGCTGCCGAATTTCCTTTCTGATCCGCGTAGCCATGAAAATTGCTCCCTTGAAATTTGCCCTATTCGAACAGGAGCCTCACCATAGATCGCAATTGTTTAGCGCCGATACTGGCAAAAATGCCAGGTCCGCCTAGACCCACTTCTGGAGAGCAACTGCCCCCATGAAAATCTGCGGAATTGAAATCAAAGGCAGCGAAGCGCTGCTCGCCGTTGCCACGCTTGACGGTGCCAGCTCTGTGCATCTGGCCCTGCCCCTGAAAAAACTCGGTCTGGACGATGACGAGCAGGCGGACAACGTCAAAGCCTTTGCCAACCAGGCCCGACAATTTGTCGCTGAGCATGGCATCAGCCACCTGGCAATCAAGAAACGCAGCAAGAAAGGCGACTTCGCTGGCGGCCCGACCACCTTCAAGATCGAAGGTGTATTGCAGTTGCTGGACAATTGCACGGTGGAGCTGGTTTCACCACAGACCGTCAGCGCCCAGGCCAAAAAGCACAACCTTGAGCTGCCTGCTTCGTTGAACAAGTACCAGCACGAAGCCTACAAAACCGCCTGCGCCCTACTGCTCAGCCGCCGCTGACAGCGACCTTGCGGTCTTCTCGCGGGCAACGTGCAAAGCGCGCGCGGTAGCAGCGGGTGAAATAGGACGAGGACTCGAAACCGCAGGCGATGCTCACCTCCAATACGCTCAGGTCGGTCTGGCGCAACAGTTGCCGGGCCTTGTCCAGGCGCAGGCGCAGGTAGAAGCCGCTGGGGGTGTCGTGCAGGTACAGGCGGAACAGCCGCTCCAGCTGGCGTCGGGTCACCTGCACCGCCTGCGCCAGCACCAGGGTGTTGAGCGGCTGTTCGGTGTTGCGCTCCATTTCGCCGATTACCTGCACCAGTTTCTTGTTGCTGATCCCGTAGCGTGAGGCGATCTGCATGCGCTGGTGATCCTGGCGCGGGCGGATGCGCCCGAGCACGAACTGCTCCGACACCTGGATAGCCAGGTCCGGGCCATGGGCCTGGGCAATCAGGTCGAGCATCAGGTCAATCGAGGCGGTGCCGCCCGCCGAAGTGATACGTCGGCGATCGACTTCGAACAGTTCCTGAGTCGCCTGCAAGTGCGGGTAATTTTCCTTGAAGGCTTCCAGCGCCTCCCAGTGCAGTGTCACCCGGTGACCCTCGAGCAGGCCGGCTTCGGCCAGCACCACAGTGCCGGTATCGATACCGCCCAACACCACCCCCTCATGATCGAGCTTGCGCAGCCAGTGCTGCAGGGCCGGGCCGAAGCTGCGCAGCGGCTCGAAACCCGCAACCACCAATAACGTCACGCCCTTGCCCAGGGGCTGTAGCGCAGCGTCGGCATTGACCGACATGCCATTGCTGGCTTGCACCGCACCGCCATCCATACTCAGCACCTGCCAGCGGTACAGCTCACCGCGAAAGCGGTTGGCCACCCGCAGTGGCTCTATCGCGGAAATAAAGCCGATGGCGGAGAAGCCAGGCAACAGCAAGAAATGGAAATCCTGGGGCATAGCGACAACTCGACGGCCACCGATGCTGGGTTAATAGCGCGCTGGTCGCCACTGTGCAAGTGCCGGTCGCTGGAGTGCGACTTTTACCCAGGGCACCCGCGTAGTTTGATCACACGGCACGCAGAGGCCGCCCCTATAACAATTAGAACTGCCGTTGGAGGAGCCACCATGAACAGATTGATCAGTCGTAGCCTGCTCACGCTCGTCGGTACCGCAATCCTCAGCACCAACGTGATGGCCGCAGAACCGGCCGCCTGCAAGAACGTGCGCCTTGGCGTGGTGAACTGGACCGATGTGATGGCCACCAGCGCCATGACCCAGGTTCTGCTCGATGGCCTGGGTTACAAGACCAAGCAGACCAGTGCCTCGCAACAGATCATTTTCGCCGGCATTCGCGACCAGCGCCTGGACCTGTTCCTCGGCTACTGGAACCCGATCATGACCCAGACCATCACCCCCTTCATCGATGCCAAGCAGGTCAAGGTGCTTGACCAACCCAGCCTCGACGATGCCCGCGCGACCCTTGCGGTGCCCAAGTACCTGGCCGACAAGGGCCTGAAGACTTTTGCCGACATCGCCAAATTCGAGAAGGAGCTGGGCGGCAAGATTTACGGCATCGAGCCAGGCTCCGGCGCCAACACCCAGATCAAGGCGATGATCAGCAAGAACCAGTTCGGCCTGGGCAAATTCCAGCTGGTCGAGTCGAGCGAGGCCGGCATGCTCGCCGCCGTCGACCGCGCGGTGCGGCGCAACGAGGCGGTGGTGTTCTTCGGCTGGGCGCCGCACCCGATGAACGTCAACATCGACATGGCCTACCTCAGCGGCAGCGAAGGCGCCCTGGGCCCGGACGAAGGCCGCGCCACGGTGTGGACCGTCACTGCCCCGGACTACGCCCAGCGCTGCCCGAACGTCCACCAGTTGCTGACCAACCTGACCTTCAGCGCCGAGGACGAGAGCCGCATGATGCAACCGCTGCTCGAGCATAAAGACGCGCTCGAATCCGCCCGCCAGTGGCTCAAGGATCACCCGCAAGACCAGAAGCGCTGGCTTGAAGGGGTGAGCACTTTTGACGGCAAGCCGGCCGCCGACAATCTGCAACTGACTGCCAACTGACAGCCCCTGTGGGAGCGGGCTTGCCCCGCGATGGCCCCAACTCGCCCGAAGGAAACCGCACATGAACCACGACGTCATCATCACCTGCGCCCTGACCGGCGCCGGTGACACCGCCAGCAAGAGCCACCTGGTCCCGGTCACCCCGAAACAGATTGCCGCAGCCGCCGTGGAAGCCGCCAAAGCCGGCGCCACGGTGGTCCACTGTCACGTCCGCGACCCGCAAACCGGCCGCTTCAGCCGCGACGTAGCGCTGTACCGCGAAGTCATGGAGCGCATCCGCGAGTCGGACGTCGACATCATCGTCAACCTTACCGCCGGCATGGGCGGCGACCTGGAGATCGGCCCGGGCGAAACGCCGCTGGAGTTCGGCGCCGGTACCGACCTGATCGGCCCACTGGAACGCCTGGCCCATGTCGAGGCGCTGCTGCCGGAAATCTGCACCCTGGACTGCGGCACCCTCAACTTTGGCGACGGCAACAGCATCTACGTGTCGACCCCGGCGCAACTGCGCGCGGGCGCCAAGCGCATCACTGAACTGGGCGTCAAAGCCGAGCTGGAAATCTTCGACACCGGCCACCTGTGGTTCGCCAGGCAGATGATCAAGGAAGGCCTGCTCGACGATCCGCTGTTCCAGCTGTGCCTGGGCATTCCCTGGGGCGCTCCGGCCGACACCACGACCATGAAAGCCATGGTCGACAACCTGCCGGCCGGCGTGACCTGGGCTGGTTTCGGCATCGGTCGCATGCAGATGCCGATGGCCGCGCAAGCGGTACTGCTGGGCGGCAATGTGCGGGTGGGCCTGGAAGACAACCTGTACTTGGACAAAGGCGTGCTGGCCAGTAATGGCCAACTGGTGGAGCGCGCCAGCGAGATTCTCAGCCGCCTTGGCGCACGGGTCCTCAGCCCTGCCGAAGGCCGCGCCAAAATGAACCTGACCCGCCGCTGATTACTGGAGAAACCGATGAGCTTTATCACCGAGATCAAGACCTTTGCAGCCCTGGGCAGCGGCGTAATCGGCAGCGGCTGGGTGGCCCGCGCCCTGGCCCATGGCCTGGACGTAGTCGCCTGGGACCCGGCTCCCGGCGCCGAAGCGGCCTTGCGTATACGTGTTGCCAACGCCTGGCCAGCCCTGGAGCAACAAGGCCTTGCCACCGGCGCCTCACAGGACCGGCTGCGCTTTGTCGCGACCATCGAGGAATGCGTGGGCGATGCCGACTTCATCCAGGAAAGCGCTCCCGAGCGCCTGGAGCTCAAGCTTGAGCTGCACAGCAAGATCAGCGCCGCAGCCAAGCCCAACGCGCTGATCGGCTCCAGCACCTCGGGGCTGTTGCCCAGCGAGTTCTACGAATCGTCGACCCACCCCGAGCGCTGCGTGGTCGGCCACCCGTTCAACCCGGTTTACCTGCTGCCCCTGGTGGAGATCGTCGGCGGCAACAAGACCGCGCCCGAAGCCATCGAAGCGGCGAAAACCGTCTATACCCGCCTTGGCATGCGCCCGCTGCATGTACGCAAGGAAGTGCCCGGTTTTATCGCCGATCGCCTGCTCGAAGCGCTCTGGCGCGAAGCTTTGCACCTGGTCAACGACGGTGTGGCAACGACTGGCGAGATCGATGATGCGATTCGTTTTGGCGCCGGCCTGCGCTGGTCGTTCATGGGTACCTTCCTGACCTATACCCTGGCCGGTGGCGATGCCGGCATGCGCCACTTCATGGCCCAGTTCGGTCCGGCACTGCAACTGCCCTGGACCTACCTGCCAGCCCCGCAGCTGACCGACGACCTGATCGACGCCGTGGTCGAGGGCACCAGCGAACAACTGGGCGAACGCAGCATCAGCGCGCTGGAGCGCTATCGTGATGATTGCCTGCTGGCGGTGCTGGATGCGGTAAAAACCACCAAGGCCAAGCACGGCATGGCTTTTTGCGACTGACCGGAGTGCAACGATGCCCGCATTGATCACCTACCAGACCCCGGTCCAGGCGGACTGGGTCGACTACAACGGGCATCTGCGCGATGCCTTTTACTTGCTGATTTTCAGCTATGCCACCGACGCCTTGATGGACCGCATGGGCCTGGACAGCGAAAACCGCAGCGCCAGCGGCAATTCACTGTTCACCCTGGAGTGTCACTTGAACTACCTGCACGAAGTGAAGCTTGGTACCCAGGTCTGGGTGCAGACCCAGATCATCGGCTTTGACCGCAAGCGCTTGCATCTGTACCACAGCCTGCACCGCGAGGGATTCGACGAGGCGTTGGCGGCCAGTGAACAGATGCTGCTGCATGTGGACCTGGCGGGGCCAAGGTCGGCGCCGTTTGCGCCCGCCGTAGTGGAGCGCTTGCAGGGGATTGTCGATGAGCAGGTTGATCTGCCGGCGGCCGAGTTTGTTGGCCGGGTGATTGGATTGCCAATATAAGAGCGTTATCGCGGGGCAAGCCCGCAGTCCTACTCTGTCGATTTACCCGAAAACGACCTGCTCTTAGGTAAAGCAGCCATTGCGACATTCTGTCCTTGCCGCAGTGCGGCAGTGCCCACAGAATCGACTGACGATCACACCTGCAAACAAGGACAACAACCATGATGCATGCGGATTTGATTGATCAGGACGACCTGCTGGGGCAACTGCGCGCCCTGGGTTTCGAGATGCCCACCGATGCCAGTGCCGAGCAGGCCTGTGAGTACGCGGTACGAGGCTTGAGCGAGCCGCGGGCCAAGGCCTTGAAGGGCATGGTCGAGCAGATGTACACCGGCAACGCGACCATTCTGCCGGCCGTGCGCCAGGCCATCGAACAGCAGCTGTTGCCGGCGCTGGCGCAGTTCCAGAATCGCTAGAAGCATCGCGGGGCAAGCCCGCTCCCACAGGGTGGAGAACATCCTGTGGGAGCGGGCTTGCCCCGCGATAACTCCACCCTGCCCTAGAGCCTCACACTGGCAAAGGTCGACTCATTGCGCGCCTGGCTCAAGGCTGACATCGGCCCGGCCAGCGGCGACAGCACCAGGGCCTGCGGGATCGGCATCATCGCCACCTGCTGGGCGGTATTGGAGCCCACACGCTCGTCACGCGGCGGAATGCCGAAGTATTCGCGGTAGCACTTGGAGAAATGCGGCGTCGACACGAAGCCACACACCGAGGCCACTTCGATGATCGACATCGGCGTCTGCTTGAGCAGTTGCCGGGCGCGGATCAGGCGCAGCTTCAGGTAGTAGCGCGACGGCGAGCAGTGCAGGTACTTCTGGAACAGGCGCTCAAGCTGGCGCCGCGACACCGACACATAAACAGCCAGTTCGTCCAGGTCGATCGGCTCTTCCAGATTGGCTTCCATCAGCGCAACGATTTCCTGCAATTTGGGCTGGTTGGTGCCAAGCATGTGCTTGAGCGGCACACGCTGGTGATCCTGTTCGTTGCGGATGCGCTCGTAGACGAACATCTCGGAGATCGCCGCCGACAGCTCGCGGCCATGGTCACGGCTGATCAGGTGCAGCATCATGTCCAGCGGCGCAGTGCCGCCGGAGCTGGTGAAACGGTTACGGTCGAGGGTGAACAAGCGGGTGCTCATGCTCACCCGCGGAAAAGCTTCCTGCATGGACGCCAGGCATTCCCAGTGCACGCTGCAATCAAAGCCGTCGAGCAGGCCGGCGCAGGCTAGGGCCCAACTGCCGGTGCACACCGCACCCAGGCGACGGGACTGGCGCGCCTGGCTCTGCAGCCAGGTGACGTGCTCGCGGGTCACGGTGCGTTGAATGCCAATACCACCGCAGACAATTACGGTGTCCATGGCCGGTGCCTTGTGCATGGCTGCATCGGGGGTGATCTGCAAGCCGTCGCTGGCCCAGACCTGGCCACCATCCACGCTCAACGTGCTCCAGCGGTACAGCTCGCGGCCGGACAACTGGTTGGCCATGCGCAGTGGCTCAACAGCGGAAGCAAGGGAAATCAGCGTGAAATTGTCCAACAGCAGAAAGCCGATGGATTGAGGTGTGCGGTTCTGGGTTGGGGTCCCGGAGTTGTACGACGTCATCGCGATATCTCCTCACACAATGCAGGTTGTGCCTCAGGCAGGCACGGGCTTTTTTGTCACGGCCCCCATTCGGATGCAGGGGCTTTGCCAATCACAACGCAAATGCCATGCCGGAAATTGAATGGCCATTCAATAAAACCCAAAAACGACGTCGCGCCACGTCTATATGGCCCTTGTTCCCACACCCGGTTATAAACGCAAACGACCGGCCTAGTGCCGGTCTGTAGGACGCGTGAGCAATTCGGTAGCACTTGTGTGAAGGATGCCCAGAAACGACAGCGGCAACTGTCACCCAAGGCGCCAGGCGCGGGGGTGACAGCCGATTGCCCGAGGTAGAGTCGACCTGCGCGCCGAAAGGCAGCGCACAGCTCGAGGGTGAACGAAAACGGCGCAGGCCACTTCGTCGATTCAACATTCGATGGCGCTGACCGCAAGGCCCCCGCGCGAGGTTTCCTTATACTTGTCGTGCATGTCGGCGCCGGTATCACGCATGGTGCGAATGACCCGATCCAGAGAGATGAAGTGTTCGCCATCACCGCGCAAGGCCATCTGCGCGGCGTTGATGGCCTTGACCGCGGCTATCGCATTGCGCTCGATACACGGTACCTGCACCAGCCCGCCGACCGGGTCGCAAGTCAGCCCCAGGTTGTGTTCAAGACCGATCTCGGCGGCGTTTTCCAGCTGCCCCGGCGTCGCCCCGAGCACTTCGGCAAGGCCGGCTGCGGCCATGGCGCAAGCCGAACCAACCTCCCCCTGGCAACCGACTTCGGCACCGGAGATCGAAGCGTTCTTCTTGCACAGGATGCCCACCGCCGCCGCACCGAGGAAGAAGTCGACAACGTTGGCCTCGCTGACTTCGTCGCTGAAGCGCATGTAGTAGTGCAGCACTGCCGGAATGATCCCCGCCGCGCCATTGGTGGGCGCGGTGACCATGCGCCCGCCAGCGGCATTCTCTTCGTTGACCGCCAGGGCATAGAGGTTGACCCACTCCATGGCGCTCAGGGTCGAGCCGATCACATTGGGCTTGCCCAACTCCTGCAGGCTGCGGTGCAGCTTGGCCGCGCGGCGTTTCACATTGAGCCCGCCGGGCAGGATGCCTTCGTACTTGAGACCGTTTTCGACACAGTCCTGCATGGCGCGCCACAGCTTCAACAGGCCGGCACGAATTTCCGCTTCGCTGCGCCAGACCTTCTCGTTTTCCATCATCAATTGCGACACACGCAGGTCGTTTTGCTTGCACAGCTCCAGCAGTTGCACTGCGCTGTCGAAGTCGTAGGGCAACACGGTGTTGTCCGCGTCAAGCACGCCGCTTGCAGCCTGGGCCGCATCGACAACGAAGCCGCCACCCACCGAGTAATAGGTATCGCGGTGCAGCTCGCCAGCGGCGCCTTCGGCAATCAGGGTCATGGCGTTGGGGTGGTACGGCAGATTCTCGTCGAGCAGCAGCATGTCGCGGGCCCAGACGAAGCCGACTGGCAGCCGGCCATCGAGCAGCAAGGTGTCTGTTTCGCGCAGGGCAGCGATGCGCGGGCCGATCTGCGCAGGGTCGATGGCGTCCGGCCACTCGCCCATCAGGCCCATGATCACCGCATTGTCGCTGCCATGGCCGATACCGGTGGCCGACAGCGAGCCGTACAGGCGAACTTCAATACGCCGTACCTGTTCCAGCTCGTCGCGCAGGCCCAGGCCCTGGACGAACAGCGCTGCCGCGCGCATGGGCCCGACGGTATGGGAACTGGATGGGCCAACGCCGATCTTGAACAGGTCGAACACACTGATGGCCATGCCATCTACCTCCTGAGTAGGCGGCCCCGCAGCCCAAGCCAAGGGCGCCGCAACTGCTACGCTAAATAGGCGGCAATCCGCCGATTCCGCGCATCATCAGGCTTTTGTCAGGACTTCTGACGTCTGCAACCGACGCGTTCTTGCCCAGCAACGCCGCCAACTGACAGCCGTGCCCGTGCGCCGTTTTTTTGCGGTGCACAGGTGTCGAAACTGCGTTTACCGGGTGGGATAAACCTGTAAACGACCTCATCGACACTGGATGCGACCCTGTCTGTACTGGATACGACGCACCCTGTAGGCGTTTGATTTTCGCTGTTAGATGATCGGTATCGACTCGATTGCACGGCAGCCGTCCCGCTATCGCCCGATAGTCAGGCCCGACCGAATGCAAACCATAAAGCACGGCGGTCCCATGGGACATCCGAAAAAAAACCAGGAGTCCATCGAATGAAAGGTTCACCCTCGCTATTGCTGGCCGCAGTGCTGAGTCTGCCGGTGCTGGCCCAGGCCGCCGAGCCTGAGCAGTGTCACACCGTCAACTTCTCCGATGTTGGCTGGACCGACATCACCGTGACCACCGCGGTCACCAGCGTCGTGCTCCAGTCGCTGGGCTACAAAACCAAGACCACGATGATTTCGGTCCCGGTGACCTACAAGTCGCTGGCCGATGGCAAGAACATGGACGTGTTCCTCGGCAACTGGATGCCGACTATGGAGAACGACATCAAGCAGTACCGTGATGCCGGCACCGTGGAAACCGTGCGGGCCAACCTTGAGAACGCCAAGTACACCCTGGCGGTGCCCCAGGCGCTGTACGACAAGGGCCTGAAGAACTTCGCCGATATTGCCAAGTTCAAGAAGGAACTGGACGGCAAGATCTACGGTATCGAACCGGGCAACGACGGCAACCGTACCATCCAGAGCATGATCGACAAGAACGCCTTCGGCCTCAAGGACGCCGGCTTCAAGGTGGTCGAGTCCAGCGAGGCCGGCATGCTCTCGCAAGTGGAACGCGCCCAGCGCCGTGACACCGCCGTGGTGTTCCTGGGCTGGGAACCGCACCCGATGAACACCCGTTTCAAGATGAAATACCTGGACGGCGGCGATGACTTCTTCGGCCCCGAATATGGCAAGGCCACTGTCCTCACCAACACCCGCAAGGGCTATGCGCAAGAATGCAGCAACGTTGGCCAGTTGCTGAAAAACCTGTCCTTTACCCTCGACATGGAAAGCAAGCTGATGGGCAATGTCCTGGACGACAAGATGAAACCCGACGTTGCCGCCAAGGCCTGGCTGAAAAACAACCCCCAGGTGCTCGACACCTGGCTGGCCGGGGTCACCACCGTAGATGGCAAGCCTGGCCTGGAGGCAGCCAAAGCCAAACTCACGCAGTAAGCACTGCCTGCGGCGGGCTGGCCCCGCCGCAGGTGAGTCTTCAAACTTTTGCAGGTGGATGCTCGCTATCATGCTGATCGATGAAAAACTCCCTCTGGGCCAGTACATCGCAGGCTTCGTTGAATGGTTGACGCAACACGGCGCCAACTACTTCGATGCCTTCGCGGCGGCACTGGAATACATGATTCACGGTGTGACCGGGGCGCTGACCTGGTTCAATCCCTTCGTCCTGATCGGCCTGATTGCAGTGATCGCGCACCTGATCCAGCGCAAATGGGCGCTGACCGCATTCTGCGTACTGTCATTTTTGCTGATCCTCAACCTCGGTTACTGGCAGGAGACCATGGAGACCCTGGCCCAGGTGCTGTTCGCCACCCTGGTCTGCGTGGCCATCGGGGTGCCGCTGGGCATCCTCGCCGCGCACAAGCCGATGTTCTACACCGCGATGCGCCCGGTCCTCGACCTGATGCAGACGGTACCTACCTTCGTCTACCTGATCCCGACCCTGACCCTGTTCGGCCTGGGGGTGGTGCCCGGGCTGATCTCGACGGTGGTGTTCGCCATCGCCGCACCGATCCGCCTGACCTACCTGGGCATCTGTGACGTGCCCCAGGAGCTGCTCGATGCCGGCAAGGCCTTTGGCTGCTCCCGCCGCCAGTTGCTGTCGCGCATCGAACTGCCCCACGCCATGCCGAGCATCGCCGCCGGCGTGACCCAATGCATCATGCTGTCGCTGTCGATGGTGGTCATTGCGGCGCTGGTGGGTGCCGACGGCCTGGGCAAACCCGTGGTCAACGCATTGAACACCGCCGATATCGCCCTGGGCTTTGAAGCGGGTCTGGCAATTGTCTTGCTGGCAATCATGCTCGACCGCATCTGCAAACAACCCGACGCGCCGGTAAGGAGTGAAGCATGAGCATTATTCGCTTCGAAGACGTAGACGTTATCTTCTCCAGCCGACCGCGCGAGGCCCTGAGCCTGCTTGACCAAGGCCTTTCGCGGGAGCAGATCCTGAAAAAGACCGGCTTGGTGGTCGGGGTAGAGAAAGCCAATCTCGATATCAACAAAGGCGAGATCTGCGTACTGATGGGCCTGTCCGGCTCGGGCAAATCCAGCCTGCTGCGCTGCATCAACGGCCTCAACACTGTCAGCCGCGGCAAGCTGTTTGTCGAACACGAAGGCTCGCACATCGACATCGCCCACTGCACCCCGGCGGAACTGAAGAT
Source organism: Pseudomonas tructae (assembly GCF_004214895.1). Lineage (NCBI taxonomy): Bacteria > Pseudomonadati > Pseudomonadota > Gammaproteobacteria > Pseudomonadales > Pseudomonadaceae > Pseudomonas > Pseudomonas tructae. The sequence goes on from NZ_CP035952.1 coordinate 5,611,562, forward strand.
GATGCGCACCAAGCGCATCGCCATGGTGTTCCAGAAGTTCGCCCTGATGCCCTGGCTGACGGTGCGCGAAAACATCAGCTTCGGCCTGGAAATGCAGGGCCGCCCGGAGAAGGAACGGCGCAAGCTGGTCGATGAGAAACTCGAACTGGTGGGCCTGACCCAGTGGCGCAACAAAAAGCCCGACGAGCTGTCGGGCGGCATGCAGCAGCGGGTCGGCCTGGCCCGGGCGCTGGCCATGGATGCCGACATCCTGCTGATGGACGAACCCTTTTCGGCCCTCGACCCGCTGATCCGTCAGGGCCTGCAGGACGAGCTGCTGGAGCTGCAGCGCAAACTGAGCAAAACCATCGTGTTCGTCAGCCATGACCTGGACGAAGCGCTGAAACTGGGTAGCCGCATCGCAATCATGAAAGACGGCAAGATCATTCAGTACAGCAGGCCCGAAGAGATCGTTCTCAACCCGGCCGACGAGTATGTCCGCACCTTCGTCGCCCATACCAACCCGCTCAATGTGCTGTGCGGCCGCAGCCTGATGCGCACCCTGGACAAGTGCAAGCGCATCAACGGCTCGGTATGCCTGGACCCGGGCGGCGACTCCTGGCTGGACCTGGCCGAAGGCAACACCATCAAGGGCGCACGTCAGGGCGCCAACGGCATGGACCTGCAAAACTGGGCACCGGGGGAAGCGGTGGAAGGCCTGGGCCGCAAACCGACCCTGGTCAGCGTCAATATCGGCATGCGCGAAGCCTTGCAGATCCGTTACCAGACCGGCAACAAGCTGGTGCTTCAGGAAGGTAACAAGGTGGTGGGGATTCTTGGTGACAGCGAGCTGTATCACGCGCTCTTGGGCAAGAATCTGGGGTAAAAAGCATCGCGGGGCAAGCCCGCTCCCACCAAGTGGGAGCGGGCTTGCCCCGCGATAGAGGAGCGTCAGCGAACGACGATACCCTGCTTGGCCATGAAGGCCTTGGCCTCCGGCACCGTGTACTCACCGAAGTGGAAGATGCTCGCCGCCAACACCGCGCTGGCATGGCCTTCGATAATCCCGTCAGCCAGGTGCTGCAGGTTGCCCACACCACCCGAAGCAATCACCGGAATGCCCAGGGCATCGCTGATGGCCCGGGTTACACCCAGATCAAAACCGTTCTTCATGCCGTCCTGATCCATGCTGGTCAGCAGGATCTCGCCGGCGCCCAAGCCTTCCATCTTCTTTGCCCACTCCACCGCATCCAGGCCGGTCGGCTTGCGGCCGCCATGGGTGAAGATTTCCCAGCGCGGGGTTTCGCCCGGGCCCGAGACCTTCTTGGCATCGATGGCCACCACGATGCACTGTGAACCGAAATGCGCGGCCGCTTCGCCAACGAATTCCGGGTTGAACACTGCGGCGGTGTTGATCGAAACCTTGTCGGCACCGGCATTGAGCAAGTTGCGGATGTCCTGCACACAGCGTACGCCACCGCCCACGGTCAGCGGGATGAACACCTGGCTGGCCATGCGCTCGACGGTATGCAGGGTGGTGTCACGGCCATCGACGCTGGCGGTGATGTCGAGGAAGGTGATCTCGTCAGCCCCTTGTTCATCGTAGCGCCGGGCAATTTCTACCGGGTCGCCGGCATCGCGGATGTTCTCGAACTTGACGCCCTTGACCACCCGGCCGTTATCCACGTCCAGGCAAGGGATGATGCGCTTGGCCAGTGCCATGTGGGAGTCCTCAGCCTGTGTAGCTGTCGCAGAAGGCTTGCGCCTGAGCGACATCCAGGGTGCCTTCGTAGATGGCACGGCCAGTGATCGCGCCAATGATGCCCGGTGCCTTGGCGTCGAGCAGGGCCTTGATGTCACCCAGGTTGTGGATGCCGCCGGAGGCGATCACCGGGATCTTCGTGGCCGCAGCCAGGGCAGCGGTGAAGGGTACGTTGCAGCCCTGCATCATGCCGTCTTTGGCGATGTCGGTGTAGACGATGGCCGAGACGCCGTCGGCTTCGAAACGCTTGGCCAGGTCGATGACCTGCACCGAGCTGACTTCAGCCCAGCCATCGGTGGCGACGAAACCGTCCTTGGCATCCAGGCCGACAATGACCTTGCCCGGGAAGGCGCGGCAGGCTTCGGCGACGAACTCAGGTTCCTTGACCGCCTTGGTGCCGATGATCACGTAGCTGACGCCGGCCTTGACGTAGTGCTCGATGGTTTCCAGCGAACGGATACCGCCACCGATCTGGATCGGCAGGTTCGGGTAGCGCTTGGCGATCGCGGTGACCACCTCGCCGTTGACCGGCTGGCCTTCGAAGGCGCCATTGAGGTCAACCAGATGCAGCCGGCGGCAGCCCCCTTCAACCCATTTGGCGGCCATGCTCACCGGGTCATCGGAGAATACGGTGGAGTCTTCCATGCGGCCTTGGCGCAGGCGTACGCAAGCACCGTCCTTGAGATCGATAGCGGGGATAATCAGCATCTGCAAAACCTGTCTATTCGGTAAACAGTGATGCTCGAAAAGTCAGTTCTTCTCGAGCGCCCACAGGTCGCTTTCGATGCTCTCGAACCGTTCCTTGAGGTGGTTCTGCACATCGAAAATCGCCCTGTTGTAGTAGTGCGGGGCAATCTCTTTGGTGAACAGTTCCAGGACTTCAGCCACCTCGAACGACCCCAGCTGCAGCTCGAAACGGTCTTCGAGAAAGCGCTTGAGGGTCGCCAGCGCTTCGCGTTCCTGTTCCGCTGCCAGCGTGAGGATCGGCGGCTTGGCCCTGGACTTGCCCATTACCAGCGCCCGTCCCAGGCAGCGAAGTTCTGCAGCAACTGCAGGCCATGGGTATGGCTCTTCTCCGGGTGGAACTGCACGGCAAAACGCGAGCCTTCGGCCAATGCGGCGGCGAAGTCGACGCCGTAGTGACCGCGACCGACCACCTGGCCCGGCTTGCCGGCGGTGATGTAGTAGCTGTGCACGAAGTAGAAGCGTGCAAGGTCAGGAATGTTGTGCCACAGCGGGTGCTCGATGCTCTGGGCGACTTCGTTCCAGCCCATGTGTGGCACCTTGAGGTGCTCGCCGTCTTCGTGCAGGTCTTTGCCGAAGAAGCGCACATTGCCCGGGAACAGGCCGATGCAGTCGACGCCGTCGTTCTCTTCGCTGTGATCGAGCAGCGCCTGCATACCCACGCAGATGCCGAGGAACGGCCGGTCCTGGCTGACTTCACGTACCAGGCTGTCGAAGCCCAGGCGGCGGATTTCAGCCATACAGTCACGGATCGCGCCGACACCCGGGAACACCACGCGGTCAGCTTCGCGAATCACATCAGCGTCACTGGTGATCAGGACCTTGCCGGCGCCTACGTGCTCAAGGGCCTTGGCCACCGAGTGCAGGTTACCCATGCCATAGTCGATAACGGCAACCGTCTGCATTACAGGCAACCCTTGGTCGATGGCATTTGCCCGGCCATGCGCTCATCCAGCTCGATGGCCATGCGCAGCGCGCGGCCGAAGGCCTTGAACACGGTCTCGATCTGGTGGTGGGTGTTGTGCCCACGCAGGTTGTCGATGTGCAGGCTGACGTTGGCGTGGTTGACGAAGCCCTGGAAAAACTCCTGGAACAGATCGACATCGAAGCCACCCACCGAGGCGCGGGTGTACGGCACGTGCATCTGCAGGCCCGGGCGGCCGGAGAAGTCGATGACTACCCGCGACAGCGCTTCGTCCAGCGGTACATAGGCATGGCCGTAGCGGCGGATGCCCTTCTTGTCGCCGATGGCCTGGTTGAAGGCCTGGCCCAGGGTGATGCCGACGTCTTCGACAGTATGGTGATCGTCGATATGCAGGTCGCCCTTGCATTCGATATCGAGGTCGATCAACCCATGTCGGGCGATCTGGTCGAGCATATGTTCAAGGAAAGGCACACCGATATCGAATCGGGCCTTGCCGCTGCCATCCAGGTTGATCGAGGCCTTGATCTGGGTCTCCAGAGTATTGCGCTCGACGGAAGCCTTACGTTCGACCATCACCAGCTCCGCAAAATCATTGGGCGAAAAAGGTGATCATTATAGGCCCAGAAGCGCACAGCTTGAAACGCAGATGACGCGTGGCAGGGAATTTACCTGGGATCTGGCAATTTTCAGCTATTTCTGTGGGAGCGGGCTTGCCCCGCGATGAGGTCTACACTCAATCGCGGGGCAAGTCGAGTCGTCGCACCGCCGCTCCCACATGACCCGCGATACCTCTAATTGAACAACACCGCAGTTTTCTGCAGCGTCACCCAGATACCCCAGGCCAGCGGCACCCCGACCAGCAGCCAGGCCACCAGCACCAGGGGCTTGCTGGCCGGATCCGCCTTCCACTCCAGTACCCGCTCACTGACGCTGCCCTGGTCGTGGCTCAGGGCCCGCTCGGCAGCCAGCTCGGCGTCAGTCATGAAGTACTTGTCAGCCACCGGCCTGACCAGCGCGTTGCAGATAAAGCCCAGCACCAGCAGCCCGGCGAGGATGTACAGGGTGATGTCGTAGGCCGCCGCCCGTGGCACGCCCAGCGCCAGCTGGTACTCGCGCAGGTAGGTGATCAGCACCGGGCCCAGCACCCCGGCCGCGGCCCAGGCGGTCAGCAGGCGACCGTGAATGGCACCGACCATCTGCGTGCCGAACAGGTCGGCCAGGTACGCCGGCACCGTGGCAAAGCCACCGCCGTACATCGACAGGATGATGCAGAACGCCGCCACGAACAGGGCAATGTTGCCCAGGTGACCCATGTTCGGCACCAGCGCATACAAGGCCACGCCCAGGGCGAAGAAGGCGAAATAGGTGTTCTTGCGCCCGATATAGTCGGAGAACGACGCCCAGAAGAAGCGCCCACCGATGTTGAACAGGCTCAGCAAGCCGGTGAAACCGGCGGCAATTGCCGCGATCTGGCCCAGTTGCGCGGCATTGAGCTGGCTGAAGCTCAGGTCGTTACCCAGCAGCTTGCCGGCAAACACTTCCTGCAACAGCGGCGAAGCCATACCGAGAATACCGATACCCGCCGACACGTTCAGGCACAGAACCAGCCAGATCAGCACAAACTGCGGGGTTTTCCACGCCACACTGACATGTACATGGCGATGGGTGATCATCGCGTTGTTGGCTTTTTTCAGCGGTGCGCTCCAGCCCTCAGGCTTCCAACCGGTAGGCGGTACGCGATAGGCCAGGGCGCCGCCGAGCATGAACACGAAGTAGATCACCGCCATCACCACGAAACTCTGCCAGACGCCGACGTCTTGCCCGCTGGCGAAGTGGTTCATCAGCGCGGCGGCCAGCGGTGCACCGACCATGGCACCGCCGCCAAAGCCCATGATCGCCATGCCGGTGGCCATGCCACGCTTGTCCGGGAACCATTTGATCAGGGTCGAGACCGGCGAGATGTAGCCCAGCCCAAGGCCGATCCCGCCAATCACCCCCGAGCCCAGCCACATCAGCCACAACTGGTGGGTGTACACGCCAAAGGCGGAAATCAGCAGGCCGCCGCACCAGCACAGGGTCGATACCACCCCGGCCTTGCGCGGCCCGGCATGCTCCAGCCAGCCGCCCCAGATGGCTGCAGAGCAACCCAGGAAGACAAAGAACAGCGTGTAGATCCAGCTGAGCATCGAAATCGGCCAGTCACACTCGGTGGTGAACATGCGCATCAGGAAGTTGGTCTGCTCCGAACAGACAACTGGCGCACTGATGCCGATGGCCTGCGACAGCGGCAACCAGAACACCGAAAAACCGTAGGCCATGCCGATGCACAGGTGAATGGCCAGGGCCGCTGGCGGCACCAGCCAGCGGTTGAAGCCCGGGCGGGCGATGATCCGCTCCTTGGACAAGAAGCCGGGCGCGCTGGCAATGGCTCCGGCCGTAATGCTGCTGTTCATTGTTGTGTTCCCCTCGTAGGAATGAAGCGCTCACCGCCCTCGACCTTGGCCCACTGGCAACTGGTCGTTTTTTCTTGGCGAACGGCCCTTGTGCGCGGCAAATAGCCGCAGCAGGGCCTGAGAGCGGCGAGAGAGTAGCACTTGCGCCAGCCGGTTTGGGCAACTGATACCCTCGTTTGCGCAGCAACTGATCTCCCCGGCAAGGAACTGTGCGTCCCCCTGTTGTCGAATCCGACACATTTGCAGGACTAAACCTTCGGGCCATATCACACAGTGGTGATAACCGCAGCGCTATACTCTGCGGCTGAATTTAGAAATCGGACTACAAGGACTCGCCCATGAAAGCGTTCGGCAAAATCCTGGGGCTGGTGCTTCTCGGGTTGTTGCTGATCATTGTGGCTCTGGGCTTTGCCCTGACCCACCTCTTCGATCCCAACGACTATAAAGACGAGATTCGCCAGCTGGCACGCGACAAGGCCCACGTCGAGCTGACGCTCAATGGCGACATCGGCTGGAGCCTGTTCCCCTGGCTCGGCCTTGAGCTGCATGAAGCCAGCATCGCCACCTTGAACAACCCGAAAATACCGTTTGCCGACCTGCAGATGCTCGGCCTGTCGGTGCGTGTCCTGCCATTGCTGCGCCGTGAAGTGCAAATGAGCGACGTACGCGTCGAGGGCCTCAACCTGAACCTGAGCCGCGACGAAAAAGGTCACGGCAACTGGGAAGACATCGGCAAGCCCCTGCCCGCCGCAACTGCGGCCTCGGCCGAGGCTGGCAGCGCCGCCCCCGCCGACGCCCCGGTACAGGCCAGCGGCGACAACGCCAGCGAGCGCCTGGTCAAGCTCGATATCGACAGCCTGACCGTCAACAACGCCCGAGTGCAGTACAACGATGCCCGCACCGGGCAGAGTTTCGGCGCCGAGAGCATCCAGCTGAGTACCGGTGCGGTACATGAAGGGGTGAACATCCCGCTGAAGATGACCGCCTTCCTCAGCTCCGGCCAACCCGTGATCAAGGCACGCACCGAGCTTAACGGCGAACTGCGCTTCGACCGTCGGCTCAAGCGCTATCAGTTCGAAGACATGAAGCTCAGCGGCGAAGCCTCGGGCGAGCCGCTGCAAGGCAAGACCATGACCTTCGCCGCCCAGGGCCAGTTGCTGGTTGACCTGGCAGCCAACGTCGCCGAATGGAATGGCTTGAAGCTCTCGGCCAACCAGCTGCGCGCCCTTGGCGAGCTGAACCTGCGCGATCTCGACAAAACCCCGCAACTGAGCGGCGGCCTGTCGATTGCCCAGTTCGACCTGCGCAACTTCCTCGACAGCATCGGCCACCCGCTGCCGGCTTCGGCCGATGCCAGCACCCTGGGTAAGGTCGAGCTGGTCAGCCGCCTGCAGGGCACGCCAAACAGCCTGGCCCTGGAAGACCTGGCGATCAAGCTTGATGACAGCACCTTCAGCGGCCGCCTGGCGATCGAAGACTTCGCCAAGCAAGCCCTGCGCGTGCAACTCAAGGCCGACAAGTTCGACGCCGACCGCTACGCGCTGGCCAAGAGCGATGCGGCCAAAGGCGCCAAGGCCGCGCGCCAGGCCGAAGTGCAGAGCAAAGAAGCCGGTGCCTTGGCCGGCGCCGGCACTACGCCGCTGCCTGACGCGCCGACCCAGGTGGCCTGGAGCAGCGACAAGTTGCTGCCAGTTGATCGCCTGCGCAAAGTCGACCTGCAGGCCGACCTGACATTCGGCCAGCTGAACCTGGACAAACTGCCGATCGAAAACGCCCACCTCAAGGCTCAGGGCCAGGGTGGCCTGATCACTCTGCAAACCCTGCGAGGCGGCCTGTACAACGGCGACTTCGAAGCCAAGGGCACCCTCGACGTGCGCCCGGCAGTGCCGCAAATTGGCCTCAATACCCGCATCAACCGGGTACCGGTCGAGCACTTCATCAAAAGCGAAAGCGGTACACCACCGGTCAAGGGCCTGCTGACCCTGAGCAGCGACCTGACCGCTACCGGCAATAGCCAGAAGGCCCTGGTCGACACCCTCAATGGCAACGCCAGCTTCGTCATCAACGACGGCATCCTGGTCAACGCCAACCTCGAACAGCAGCTGTGCCAGGCCATCGCCACCCTCAACCGCAAGGCCTTGAGCGGTGAGCCACGTGGCAAGGACACGCCGTTCCAGGAGCTCAAGGGCAGCCTGGTGATGCGAAACGGTGTGGCCAGCAACCCTGACCTCAAGGTGCGAATTCCTGGCCTGACCGTCAACGGTAATGGCGACCTCGACCTGCGCGTACTGGGCATGGACTACCGCATTGGCGTTGTTGTCGAAGGCGACAAGCGTGACATGCCCGACCCGGCCTGCCAGGTTGGCGAGCGCTATGTCGGCCTTGAACTGCCGCTGCGCTGCCGTGGCCCGCTGGAGCTCGGCGCCAAGGCCTGCCGCCTGGACAAGGACGGCCTGGGCAAGGTCGCGGCCAAGCTTGCCGGCGACAAGGTCAGTGAAAAGCTCAGCGAAAAGATCGACGAGAAGCTCGGTGACAAGGTCAGCCCTGAGCTCAAAGATGCGCTCAAGGGGTTGTTCAAGCGATGAGTCCCGAGCAGTTTTCCAGCGCCGTGCTGGATTGGTACGACCGCAACGGCCGCCATGACCTGCCCTGGCAACAGGGCATCAACCCGTACCGGGTGTGGGTCTCGGAGATCATGTTGCAGCAGACTCAGGTGAGCACCGTGCTCAACTACTTCGGCCGCTTCATGGATGCCCTGCCCACGGTCCAGGCCCTGGCCGAGGCGCCTGAAGACGAAGTGCTGCACCTGTGGACGGGCCTGGGCTACTACACCCGGGCGCGCAACCTGCAAAAAACCGCGAAAATCGTCGTCGAGCAATACGCCGGCGAGTTTCCGCGCGATGTCGAGAAGCTCACCGACCTGCCCGGCATTGGGCTGTCTACTGCCGGCGCCATCGCCAGCATCAGCATGGGCCTGCGTGCGCCGATCCTCGACGGCAACGTCAAGCGCGTGCTGGCCCGCTACACCGCGCAAGAGGGCTATCCGGGCGAGCCGAAGGTGGCCAAGGCGTTGTGGGCCAATGCCGAGCGCTATACGCCGCACAGCCGGGTCAATCACTACACCCAGGCAATGATGGACCTGGGCGCTACCTTGTGTACCCGCAGCAAGCCCAGCTGCCTGCTGTGCCCGCTCAAGGTGGGCTGCGAGGCGCACATGCTCGGCCAGGAAATCCGCTACCCGGTGCCCAAACCGCGCAAGGAACTGCCGCGCAAGCGCACCCTGATGCCGCTGCTGGCCAACCACGAAGGCGCCATCCTGCTTTACCGGCGGCCGTCTACCGGGCTGTGGGGCGGCCTGTGGAGCCTGCCGGAGCTGGACACCCTCGAACAGATCGATGACCTGGCCGACCAGCACGGCCTGCGCCTGTCCGGCAGCCAGGCGCTGGACGGCCTGACCCACACCTTCAGCCATTTCCAGCTGGCCATCGAACCCTGGCTGGTACGCGTCGACAGCGCCACCGAGCACGTGGCCGAGGCCGACTGGCTCTGGTATAACCTCGCCACCCCGCCGCGCCTGGGCCTTGCCGCCCCGGTGAAAAAACTGCTCAAACGCGCGGCCGACGTATTGCTTACAGGAGAGTCGCGATGACCCGCACCGTAATGTGCCGCAAGTACAACCAAGAACTGCCAGGCCTGGAGCGTCCACCCTACCCGGGCGCCAAGGGCCAGGACATCTTCGAGAACATCTCGCAGCAAGCCTGGGCCGACTGGCAAAAAGAACAGACCATGCTGATCAACGAGAAGCGCCTGAACATGATGAACGCCGAGGACCGCAAATTCCTCCAGGGCGAGATGGACAAGTTCTTCTCCGGTCAGGATTACGAAAAGGCCGAAGGTTACGTTCCACCTGCCGAGTAACCCCGGAAAATCGTAAGCGACGGAATTAATTTAATAAATTTTCAAAAAGTCGTTGACGTAACCCCGAAAAAGTCTTTTAATGCGCCCCGTTGCCCAGATAGCTCAGTCGGTAGAGCAGGGGATTGAAAATCCCCGTGTCGGCGGTTCGATTCCGTCTCTGGGCACCACTAATACCGAAAAGCCCCAAGCGAAGTGATTCCTTGGGGCTTTTTTCATGCCTGCGATTTATCCGCAAACGCAGGCCTTCTCGCGCACGGAAATGCCGCGAGCCTAATCGGAGCCAGGGATGAAATCGATTGCCGTTGTCGTCGCCATACTGTTGAGCCTGACTGGCTGTGTCGGCGCCACCGTCGTGCTGCCGGAAAAACAGACCTCCCCCACTGGGGCCCATCGCATCCTGCGCCTGAAGAACATCACCCCCAAGGTCAGCAAATCGGAGAAATACAACGTCACTCGAGAGTGGTGCGGCGTCACCCTCTGGGCAGTGGTCGTGCCGGTGCCTTTGCTACTGCCGGTGTGCAGGACCTACAGCGAAGTGGCCTACGGCCCTGATATCGATGGCGACCAGGTCGTGCTGTTCAACGCCCGGCAGACCATCAGCTCGCCCATGTACGCATGCGGCCCGATGATGATCCTCGCGCCGATCATCCATGGTTACGAAGGCAATCAGATCTGCGGGATGATGCGCTAGGCCAGCGCAACCACCATCGACCGCGCCGCCTCGAACAGCCGCGCCTGCGGCCCGCTAACCTGCGACGCAACAATCAGCCCTTCACCCAGCAGAAACAGCTGCTGCGCAGCCTGCGGCTTGCATCCTGCGTCCTTGCACGCCTGCTCCAGTGCCGTCATGACCTTGTGCTTGTGCAGTTTGGCCAGCGCATGAGGCGGCTCACCCGGCCCGGCATACTCGGCCGAGGCATTGATGAAGGCACAGCCATGGAAGCCTTCAGAGCGCGCCCAGGCCTCGATGAAGTCGATATAGGCCAGCGGCCGCGCTTTTGCCTCTACGGCCGCCAGAGCGCTTTCCAGGCGCGCTATGAAATCGTGATCCCGCCGCTGCAGTGCTGCCTCGATCAACAGCTCCTTGCTGGGGAAATGCCGGTACAGGGTTTTCTTGGTCACCCCGGCTTCCTGACTCAGTTGCTCGACCCCGGTGCCGTGGTAACCCTGGCGGTAGAACAGCAGCAGCGCCGACTCGGCGATTTTCTCGGACGTACTCATCTCACACCTTCGCTCAGGACAATTGCGAGTAGTGTATACCGATCGGTTGACTTACAGGTAAACCGATCGGTATCCTCGACGCAAATTGCCCAACCGGAGACTGTGCCCATGCCGTTCAAATCCAAGGCGCCCGCCGCCCCTTCCCTGCACTTCAGCCTGCTGTCACTGATAGGCGCGGCCGTGGCGATCGGCGCCACCGGCTGGCTCAGCCAGGTATCTGGCGCCCTGTGGCTGATGGCACCGTTCGGGGCCAGCTGCGTGCTGGCCTTCGGCATGCCCGACTCACCCCTGGCGCAGCCGCGCAACATCATCGGCGGGCATGTGATTGCCACCCTGGTGGGCCTGGCAGTGCTGTACAGCCTTGGCGACAGCTGGTGGAGCGCAGCCCTGGCCGTCGGCCTGGCCCTGGCCGCCATGCAGCAGACCCGCACCCTGCACGCCCCTGCCGGGGCCAATCCACTGGTGGTGATCGCCAGCCATGCCCCATTGAGCTTCGTGGTGACCCCGGTGCTGGCTGGCTCGCTGGTGATCGTCGCCGTGGCCTGGTGCCTGAACAATGCGCGCCAGGCCAACAGCTACCCGAAATACTGGTACTGATGGCGCTATGCCAAGGGCTGTTGATCACCGTCAATATGCCCTTGGCCCGCCCCGATAAAATGCTCTGAGGATATTAGAAGGAACCAACAGGCCTCCCCATGAGCGAAGAATCCACTGCCCTGCCCCTGCCCTCGCCCACAGCTGAAACACCCGCGAGCACCAGCCCAAGCCCGGCACGCAAAGCTGCCAGCACCCGCCCACGCCGTCCGCGCACCCCACGCAAGCCTGCAGCCGCAGACGCTGAAATCAGCGCCATCAGCCAGCAACCGGCAGCGCTGAAGGTCGCCTCGGCGCCACGCGGTTCCAACGAAGACAGCGCCCTGGCCAAATTGCCGACCAGCTACCCGTATCGCCACCGCATGCGCCGCGCCGAGTACGAGAAGGCCAAGCACGAACTGCAGATCGAGCTGCTCAAGGTGCAAAGCTGGGTCAAGGAAACCGGCCAGCGCATCGTCGTCCTGTTCGAAGGCCGCGACGCTGCGGGCAAGGGCGGCACCATCAAGCGCTTCATGGAGCACCTGAACCCGCGCGGTGCGCGGATCGTCGCCCTGGAGAAGCCTTCCGAGCAGGAGAAAGGCCAGTGGTATTTCCAGCGCTATGTCCAGCACCTGCCCACAGCCGGTGAAATGGTCTTCTTCGACCGCTCCTGGTACAACCGCGCCGGGGTAGAGCGGGTCATGGACTTCTGCTCGCCGCTGCAATACCTGGAGTTCATGCGCCAGGCGCCGGACCTCGAACGCATGCTGTGCAACAGCGGCATTCTGCTGTTCAAGTACTGGTTCTCGGTCAACCGCGAAGAACAGCTGCGCCGCTTTATCTCGCGCCGCGACGACCCGCTCAAGCACTGGAAACTGTCACCGATCGACATCAAGTCGCTGGACAAGTGGGACGAATACACCGCCGCCAAGGAAGCGATGTTCTTCCACACCGACACCGCCGACGCACCGTGGACGGTGATCAAGTCCGACGACAAGAAGCGCGCCCGGATCAACTGCATCCGCCATTTCCTGCATTCGCTGGACTACCCCGGCAAGGACCTGAGCGTCGCCCATCAGCCTGACCCACTGCTGGTAGACCGCGCCTCACGGGTGCTGGCAGAAGAGGACCGCGGCGAACTGGCCCAGCCGGCCTGAGATGCGACTTGGGTTTCCTGGCCAACTGCGCTTCAATACGCACAATTTTTAACCGGCTCAGGGTTCACCAATGGCTTCCAGCAGCAAACAACAGAAACGCGCCAAGCGCGCCGCCAGCAAAGCGCGTGAGAACCGTATGGTACGCAGCGGCCAGGCAGTCAAGAGCTCTGGCGAGAGCTCCAGCGCCAGCGTTGAGCAAGTCTTCAACAAGGCCATGGAATCGGGTAGCTACAACGCCCTGTTCGAGAAGATGAAGCAAGCCCAGGACAGCGGCCTGGTGGCGCTGATCTCGGTATTCCTGGTCGACCCGCTGCTGACCCTGGTGCTCAAGGGCCACAAGGAAGAACACGCCACCGACTACATCGTCATGGTCTTCACCGCCTACCGCGCCTGGCTGGACGGCGCCGACGAAGCCACGACCATGGCCTGGCTCGAGAGCGACGAGTTCCAGGAAGCCTATATCGCAGCGTCGGAAGCGGTGTCCAAGCAGCAGAAGAAGTTCGGCTGACTGCATGACTGGCTCCCGGTCGACCTTCATACCTTAACGGTGCACACAGACCCATTGTGGGAGCGGGCTTGCCCCGCGATGCGATGTAACTGACAGAATGCCATCGCGGGACCAGTCGAGGCGTCGCACCTCCGCTCCCACCGGTTGCTCGGGCACCCACAAAAAAGGCCGCGATCCTCACAGATCGCGGCCTTGTTCATTTCAGCAACGCTACATCAGTTATCCAGCACGACCTGTCCGGCTGCTGCGGCCTTGCGCTTGCGCGCCACCAACAGCCCTGCGGCCACCACGGCGATGGACAGCAAGCCGGTAGCAATAATCTCGATCCGGTGATCCGGACGGATCAGCATCACGGTCAGAATGCCAACGATGAACGCGATGGTCGCCCAGGTCAGGCCCGGGAACAGCCACATTTTGAAGGCGATCTTCTCGCCACGCTGCATCCGCTGACGGCGCATGCGCAGTTGCGACACGGCAATCACCAGGTACACCAGCAAGGCAATGGCGCCGGAGCTTGCCAGCAGGAACTCGAACACCTGGGCAGGCGCCAGGTAGTTGGCGATTACGGTGAGGAACGCCGCCGCCGTCGACAGCACCACCGCTACATACGGCGTACCACTGGAAGTGGTGCGCTGGGCCATGGCCGGGGCATCACCACGCTTGCTCAGGGAGAAGAGCATGCGCGAGGAAGTGTACAGCGCCGAGTTCAGGCAACTGGTCACCGCGATCAGCACGACGATGTCGACGATCAGCTTGGCGTTGGGAATGCCCATCAGGTTCAGCACGGTCTGGTACGAACCGACTTCGGCCAGGTCACTGTTGGTCCACGGCACCAGGGCCACGACCAGGAAGATCGACACGAGGTAGAACAGGAAGATCCGCCAGATCACCGAGTTGGTGGCCTTGGTGATCTGCTTGCCCGGATCTTTCGATTCAGCGGCAGCAATGGTGACGATTTCGGTACCCATGAACGAGAACATGGTGGTGAGCATCGCAGCCAGCACTGCGCCCATGCCGTTAGGCATGAAGCCCTGGGTGTCGAACAGGTGGCTGACGCCGCTGACCTGGCTGTCAGGCAGCAGGCCGAAGACAGCCGCCACACCCAGGACAATGAAGCCGATGATCGCCACGACCTTGAGCAAGGCGAACCAGAACTCGAACTCACCGTAGTTCTTCACGCTGAACAGGTTGGTTGCAGTCAGCAGCAAGGTAATGACCAGGGTAAACACCCAGATGCCGATGTCCGGGAACCAGGCATGCAGGATGGTCGCTGCGGCGTTGGCTTCCAGCGGAATCACCAACACCCAGAACCACCAGTACAACCAGCCGATGGTAAAGCCGGCCCAGTGGCCGATGGCCCTGTCGGCGTAAGTCGAGAACGAGCCTGTATCTGGCGACGCCACGGCCATCTCGGCCAGCATGCGCATCACCAGCACCACCAGGGTGCCAGCCCCCAGGTAGGCCAACAACACTGCCGGGCCGGCGGCGGCAATGGCGTGGCCGGAACCGACGAACAGGCCGGCACCGATCACGCCAGCAATGGACAACATGGTGACATGCCGCTGTTTGAGCCCCTGAGCGAGGTCATTGGAATTGTGCGTACCGCTCATAAAACTACCTTTGAAGGAATGGCGTTCCGAGCCTGCAACCGGGGTCGCAAGCTCCAATAAAAGAGTGCTACATCCTGTGGGCTACCTAGCAGGCAATAACTGCGCCATGTGCACGACCGTTCGTTCGGAATTTCTCACGGCCCCGTGCAACAAGGCTTACAGGCTTTTCTGCCACTCCTTGACCGAAAGCCCTTTAAAAATACCTGGTAATAATTAATTACTGAAATACCCAGTTACAGGTGCACCAAAAGAAGCCCTCGGTAACACCCGCGCACAAATCCAGGACAAAAAGGCGCAACCCAACGGCGCAACTTGCGTCTACCGTGCGGGTTATCCTCAAGCGCAAAAGACAGAAACGACTTCCCAGCACCGGCCAAAACTGGCACCATCGCGCCTTTTTTCATCAAGGCTCCGGCCCTGGAAACGAGGGCAGGCGGACATCCGCGCGACAGTCCACTGCAACGATGCGACAACCGCCCTCCCACCAACCGCTTGCCTCTCCCGACGTTATTGGCTGTCTTCGGACCGCTATGCTAGCTTGGCGCCTCGCCAGGAAGGCCGCTAACAGCAGGAGCGCACCAGAACACATGAGGACCGCACATGGCTGAGGCCACGCCCGCGCTGGAAATCCGCAACCTGCACAAACGCTACGGCGACCAGGAAATCCTCAAGGGAATTTCGCTGACCGCGCGTGATGGCGACGTGATCTCGATCCTGGGATCCTCCGGCTCCGGCAAGTCCACTCTGCTGCGCTGCATCAACCTGTTGGAAAACCCGCACCAGGGCCAGATCCTGGTGGCCGGCGAAGAGCTCAAGCTCAAGGCGGCGAAAAACGGCGAGCTGGTGGCCGCCGACAACAAGCAGATCAATCGTTTGCGCAGCGAGATCGGCTTCGTCTTCCAGAATTTCAACCTGTGGCCGCACATGAGCATCCTCGACAACATCATCGAGGCGCCGCGCCGGGTGCTGGGCCAGAGCAAGGCCGAGGCCATCGAGCATGCCGAAGCGCTGCTGAACAAGGTCGGCATCCACAACAAGCGTCACAGCTACCCGGCCGAACTGTCCGGGGGCCAGCAACAGCGTGCGGCCATCGCCCGTACCCTGGCAATGAAGCCCAAGGTCATCCTGTTCGATGAACCGACCTCGGCCCTGGACCCGGAAATGGTCCAGGAAGTGCTCAACGTCATCCGCGCCCTCGCCGAAGAAGGCCGGACCATGCTACTGGTTACCCACGAAATGGGCTTTGCCCGCCAGGTGTCCAGCGAAGTCGTCTTCCTGCACCAGGGGCTGGTCGAAGAGCAAGGAACGCCGCAGCAGGTTTTTGAAAACCCGACCTCGGCGCGTTGTAAACAATTCATGTCCAGCAACCGCTAACGGAGCAACACGCATGCAGAGCTATAAGAAATTCCTCCTGGCCGCTGCCGCCACGCTGGTGTTCTCGGCCAATGCCATGGCTGCCGAGAAACTGAAGATGGGCATCGAGGCGGCCTACCCGCCGTTCAACAACAAGGATGCCAGCGGCCAGGTTGTCGGTTTCGACAAGGACATCGGCGACGCCCTGTGCGCCAAGATGAAGGTCGAGTGCGAGGTCGTGGTGTCGGACTGGGACGGCATCATTCCTGCCCTGAACGCGAAAAAATCCGACTTCATCGTCTCGTCCCTGTCGATCACCGACGAGCGCAAGCAGGCGGTGGACTTCACCGACCCGTACTACTCGAACAAGCAGCAGTTCATCGCCCCGAAAAACGTCGACTTCAAGACCGATCCCAAGTCGCTCGAAGGCAAGACCCTGGGCACCCAGCGCGCAACTCAGGCGGCCATCTGGCTGGACGATAACGGCGGCATGGACGGCAAGTTCAAAGTCAGCCTGTACGACACCCAGGAAAACGCCTACCTGGACCTGACTTCAGGCCGCGTCGACGCCCTGCTGGCTGACAAGTACGCCAACTACGATTGGCTCAAATCCGAAGCCGGCAAGAACTACGAGTTCAAAGGCGATCCGGTCAACGAAAGCGACAAGGTCGGTATCGCTGTGCGCAAAGGTGACAACGAACTGCGCAACAAGCTCAACGCCGCCCTGAAGGAAATCGTTGCCGACGGCACCTACGAGAAGATCAACAACAAGTACTTCCCGTTCAGCATCTATTGATTCGCCCCGACCGGCATTGCCCTGGCGGCGATGCCGGTCCCTTGAACAAACCTGCCCATGAATATTGATCTTTACGGATTCGGTCCGGCCTTGCTGGCCGGGACACTGATGACCGTCAAACTCGCCTTGTCGGCCCTGCTTCTGGGGCTGGTACTGGGACTGCTTGGCGCCCTGGCCAAGACCTCGCCGTACAAACCCCTGCAATGGTTGGGCGGCTTCTACTCGACGATCGTTCGCGGCGTACCCGAACTGCTCTGGGTATTGTTGATCTACTTTGGCACCGTCAGCCTGATGAACCGGCTTGGCGAGCTTCTGAACATACCTGGCCTGGAGCTCAATGCCTTTGCCGCCGGGGTCATTGCCCTGGGCCTGTGCTTCGGCGCCTATGCCACGGAAGTGTTCCGTGGCGCGATCCTGGCCATCCCCAAGGGCCACCGGGAAGCCGGCCTGGCACTGGGCCTGTCCAAAGGGCGGATCTTTTCCAAACTGGTTCTGCCGCAAATGTGGCGCATCGCGCTACCGGGGCTGGGAAACCTGTTCATGATCCTGATGAAAGATACCGCACTGGTCTCGGTCATCGGCCTGGAAGAAATCATGCGTCACTCGCAAATCGCCGTGACGGTGAGCAAGCAGCCCTTCACCTTCTACATGGTCGCCGCCGTCATCTACCTGGGCCTGACCGTCCTGGCCATGATCGGCATGCACTTCATGGAAAAACGCGCCGGTCGCGGCTTCGCGAGGGCCAACCAATGAACTGGGAAATCATCGTCAAATGGCTGCCGCGCCTGGCCCAGGGCGCCACGCTGACGCTGGAACTGGTCGCCATAGCGGTCATTGCCGGTTTGATCATCGCCATCCCCCTGGGGATCGCCCGCTCCTCGCGGCACTGGTACGTGCGCGCCCTGCCGTTTGGCTACATCTTTTTCTTCCGTGGCACACCGCTGCTGGTCCAGCTGTTTCTGGTGTACTACGGGCTTGCCCAGTTCGATGCCGTACGCAGCAGTGCCTTGTGGCCCTACCTGCGGGACCCGTTCTGGTGCACGGTGCTGACCATGACCCTGCATACGGCCGCCTACATTGCCGAAATTCTGCGCGGCGCCCTGCAGGCCATTCCCCGTGGCGAGATTGAAGCGGCCCGAGCCCTGGGCATGTCACGGGCCAAAGCGACGATCTACATCATGCTGCCACGCGCAGCGCGCATCGGCCTGCCAGCCTACAGCAACGAAGTGATCCTGATGCTCAAGGCCAGCGCCCTGGCGAGCACCGTCACCCTGCTGGAACTGACCGGCATGGCACGGACCATCATTGCCCGGACCTACCTGCCGGTGGAGATCTTTTTTGCCGCGGGGCTGTTCTACCTGCTGATCTCCTTTGTGCTGGTACAAGCCTTCAAGCAACTGGAACGCTGGCTGCGCGTCGATGCCTGCCAGGGTCGATAAACCTGTATAACGGGGCTGATATCAGCCCCGTTTTCGTATCTGCTCATGACCTCCCCCCTTCCTCTCTCAGGTTCCCAACTGCTCAGCCGCTTCCAGGCGCTGGACGGTTTTCTGTGCGAGCATCAGGCACTCTGGCGGCCACGGCCTTTCACCCAGCTTGAGCTGCCCTGGGAGGCCGAGCACCCGGATCTTGCCGGCTGGTTGCGCCAGCGCTCATTGAGCGAAGCGGAAGCGGTGCACAATGATCCCGGGCAACTGGACGCACCGGCGCCTTTTCCACAACTGGCGCGCATGGCCGCAGCGCTGTCTGCCGTCGGTGAGTTACCCAGCATGGCCCTGCCTGCGGCGAGCCAGCGCCTGAACGTCGACGTACCAGGGCGCAAATGGCAGCAGATCGAAGCCTTCGCCAGCCACCTGGGCTTTATCCACAGCCCACGGCACTGGCTGGACTGGTGCGCCGGCAAAGGCCACCTGGGCCGGCGCCTGCTGCAGCCGCACAGCCAACAACTGACCTGTCTGGAATACGACCCCACACTGGTCAAGGCCGGTATCGCCCTGAGCCAGCATCACCACCTGCCCGCCGAGCACCATCTGCAGGATGTACTGGCCGAGGATGCCGCATTGCACCTGAACGCCGGGCACACGGCAGTGGCCCTGCACGCCTGTGGCGATTTGCATGTACGTCTGATGCAACTGGCCAGCCGTCAGGGCTGTCGCCAACTGGCCATTGCCCCGTGCTGCTACAACCGCATCCAGGCGCCGCGGTATCAGCCGTTATCCACAGCCGCCAAAACCTCCAGCCTGCAGCTGTCGATCGATGACCTTGGCCTGCCACTGAGCGAAACGGTGACCGCCGGTGCACGGGTGCGTCGCCAGCGTGATGAGTCCATGGCCAGGCGCCTGGGTTTCGATCTGTGGCAACGGCAGTTGCGCGGGGTGAATGATTACCTGCCGACTCCGTCGCTAGCAGTCAGCTGGTTGCAAAAGCCCTATGCCGACTACTGCCTGGGCCTGGCCCAACTCAAGGGCTTGCCGGTAGGTGCCGAGCCTGATTGGCACACGCTGGAAACTGCCGGCTGGCAACGCCTGGCCCAGGTGCGCAACCTGGAACTGCTGCGCAACCTGTTCCGCCGTCCGCTGGAACTGTGGCTGGTGCTCGACCGCGCACTGTTTCTGCAGGAACAGTCCTACGAGGTACAGCTCGGCGTGTTTTGTGAACAGCCGCTCACTCCGCGCAACTTGCTGCTGCTGGCTGAACGTCGGTAAAGGTTCGCAGCCTGTGGATAAGTCTGTGCGCAACCTTGCGCCGAACCCCTGCAAATTAATGGATCCAAGCGCTTTAACACCCTGGTCATTTTTTGTTCATTAATTAATCGCCAGCAAAAACAGCCATTTGCGCAAAGACCAACGGCGGGCGTTGCGCCGATGCAATGCCCTCACGTTTGGCATGCGCCTTGTGCATAAGCCTTCGAACCAATCGCGCTAAACAGACCGAATCAGGCCAGTTTCAGCAGGCTCATGCCCACCAGCAGCAAGGCCAGCCCCAACCAGCCACGGCCCATCAGACGTTGACCAAACAACGCCCAGCCCATGGCCACGGTGGCGAGAATGCCGAAACCACCCCAAATGGCGTAGGCCAGCGACAGTTCGATATCTCGCACAGCCTGAGCCAGCGCAGTAAAGGCGGCCAGCACGCAGAGAATCGAAGCAATGCCCAGGCCGCGCTTTTTAAAACCGTCGGAATACTTGAGCAGCAGGTTGGCGATCACTTCCAGCACGATCGCAAGACCCAGCCAGGCGAAGGGAATCCAGTTCATGCTCAGCATGGCAGGGCCTCCGTGTTACGAGCTGCAGGTGCGGCGCGAGTACCCGACTTGATCAGCAAGATACCGGCGATCATCACACCCAGGCCGGCGGCCTTGAGCAGGCCCAGGCTTTCGCCAAGCCAGGTGACGCTGATCAGGGTGATAAGAACGATGCCGATACCTTCCCACAGGGCGTAGGCCACGCCCACCGGCACGCGCTTTACTGCCAGCGCCAGGAAGAAGTACGACAGGCCGATCATCAGGTACATCAACCCGTGACCAAGAACGGGGAAATGACTGGCGGCGAATTTCATCGACGCGGTGCCGATCACCTCGGCGGTGATGGCGATAAACAGATAGATCCAGGAACGCATGATGCCCTCCCACGGGCGACACAAGCCGAGCGAAATCACGCTGACGGCTGCAGACAAATAGAGAAACGAGGCTGTTTGTCGGGGGAGGCGCTAGAGGTCGCCAGTCCAGTGACGTTCACGGGAAACCAGGCGGGAGGTGAAGAGCGGAAACGCTTTAGTGTTCAACATAATGAACAGCAAATTAGCTCAAGGCATCGTTGAAGTCAAATCGATAGAAAATGGCTAATTAATTTTCCTGTCTTTCAGTCCGTATTTAGCTGAAAGCCCTTAAAGGTTGCAGAAAGGTTCGTAAATTATATTACCCGGCCTGAAAAAGCATCGCGGGGCAAGCCCGCTCCTACCCTGTGGGAGCGGCGGTGCGGCGGCCGACTTGCCCCGCGATACCCCTTTCAGATCCCGCCTCCCCCTCGTGTCAAAACGCCGCACCCCCAACAAAATCACAATTAATTATTGTAATACGATAATTTTTCACAAATAATGCGCCCCGCTCAACTAGCACGGAGGGAAACCATGAACAGTAAGACAGTGGCTTACGCGAGATCGCGTCTGCGAGTGATCGGTGCATTCGCCGCGGTACTCGCTTGGGGTACAGGGATCGTCGAGTTCGGCGGCAACGTACTGTTGTGGGTGTTCGAAAAAGCCCAGGTGCAAGGCGCCTACCTGCAAAGCTTCGGCGAAAACATGCCGCTGCTGCTGGCCC
The DNA here is from genome assembly GCF_004214895.1 of Pseudomonas tructae. Lineage (NCBI taxonomy): Bacteria > Pseudomonadati > Pseudomonadota > Gammaproteobacteria > Pseudomonadales > Pseudomonadaceae > Pseudomonas > Pseudomonas tructae. Next base: position 5,632,879 of record NZ_CP035952.1, read on the forward strand.
CGGACTATCAGCCCTCGCACCTGGCCCTGGGCCTGGTCATCGGCCTGGAACTCATCCCCGCCAGCCTCTCGGCCTTTGCCCTGTACCTGACCGGTTTGTTCTTTTTGCGCCTGTCCCGGGGCGAAACCTGGACGACGCAGAACATCAAGATGCTCTGGTGGGTGGGCTTGCTGTGCATCGGCTTGCCGATGGTCTGGCCCATGATCGGCACCTTGCAGGGCCTGGCGTTCTCCATCGACCTGCCCAAAGGCGAAAGAAGCTTCAGCGTATCGATCGGTGTATCATCCCAGGCGGTTTACGAGATCATGAAAGGCATCTTCCTGTGCGCCTTTTCACTCCTCATGCGTGACGCCAAAACCATCAGCGATGAACACAACTGTTATGTCTAGCTTGCCCCTATGCCGATAATTATTCGACTCGATGTAGTCATGGCCAAGAACAAGATCCGCTCCAAGGATCTGGCCGAGATTATCGGTATTACGGAGGCGAACCTGTCGTTGCTGAAAAACGGCAAGATCAAGGGTTTCAAGATGGAAACCCTCGAGAAGCTCTGTCGCGCGTTGAACTGCCAGCCAGGTGACCTGCTGGAGTTCAGCGAGGAATGAACAAGGAACTGGCAACTCGTGAGCAATTCACTCAAGTGGCGCGCCGCGCTGCTGCTGGCCGTCGGCCTGCTCGGCGGCTGCGGCCCCAGCTACACCTATAGATACTCCCCTCCGCCAAGCATGGCGGGCATGAACTGCATCAACTCCTGCTCGATGGAACGCAACCACTGCAAACAGATGGCGCGCCTGCAGGAAAACAGCGACCAGGCCCTGTACCAGGCCAACCTCAGAAGCTACCAGCACTGCCAGGTCGGCAAGAGCAAGAAGGAAGCGCGCAAAAGCTGCTACTACCCCAGCTACCCGTTCAGCAGCGGTTCGAGCTACTCATGCGGCAGCGACTACGACAGCTGCTACCAGGCCTGCGGCGGCACCATCCACCGCATCCTCAACAAAGACTGACACCTCGATAAAACGGAATTGACTGTGGATATCATCAGATCCATCGCCCTGCTTGCGTGCGCGTTTTACCTAAGCGGCTGCTCCCTCATGTCTGACTGGCAGTTCCCGCCTCCCCAGTCCGGCTGGCAACCGCCGCTGCAGACGTACGGCACCAGCAGCTTCCCCGGGCCGGACTTCAGCAAAGACCACATGGCCATCCAGCACTACCTCGACACCCACAAACACTGACACTTCGACCAAACGGAATTGCCTGTGGCTATCATCAGATCCTTCATCCTGCTGGCGTGCGCGTTTTACTTGAGCGGCTGCACCAGTGGCGATTACACCCCCATGTCCGGCTGGGAAATCCCGCAGATGCAGATATACGGCGACAAGGGCTACTCGGGCCCGGCCTACACCTGCAAGAAAAAGCACGGCTGCCGAGAGCACTGTAAAAAGCACGATTGCCGCTACAAACCGCTGATATTCGACCCCACCAAAGCCGAACCCAGCGCCACGACAATGCACCGCGACTGGTAAGAAAACACCCCGCGATACCCGCTCAAAGCAGGTATCGCGAGGAAAGTTGCAGAAGTAGTTTACAGACGCAAACTGATCGCTATAATGACGCCCCTGTGCCGGTATAGCTCAGATGGTAGAGCAACTGACTTGTAATCAGTAGGTCCCGGGTTCGATTCCTGGTGCCGGCACCATACGCAGTAAGAAGAGGCTCACCGCGAGGTGGGCCTTTTTTGTTTCCGTAGCCTACCCCCACTTCGGTAGGAGCGGGCTTGCCCCGCGATAAGGCCAGCAAATTCAGCCCATCAAGCGGCGCTCGATCGCAGACAAGTCCCGCTCCAACACATCTTTTGCGGGATGATCAACACTGTCCTCTCAGCCCTCCAAGGACAGGCAGATCATCAACATGGAAACCTCCACCGTACAAGCCATCAAACTGGCCATTGTCTCGACCACCGGGCTTTCAAAAGATGCGCTGCATATCTACTTCGGTATGGCTGTATTCGTTTTCCTTGCAGCAATCAGCAAGCAACTGAGGCCCTATCTGGCCTGGTCCTGTGTGCTGGCCCTAGCTTGTCTGGGCGAAACAGTCGACTGCTGGGATGACGTGCAAAGCCTTGGCTACTGGCGTTGGCAGGCAAGCCTTCATGATGTGCTGAACACGTTGTTTTGGCCGAGCGTGCTGACGCTGCTTTGGTACCTGAGTTCTCGGGCAAGGCAGGGTCCGCATGTTTCAGAGGACTGATCAGCAACGCCCGAGGACGATGGCGCTCGCAAACTACCGCGCCCCCTGCAACCACTCGCAGTATCGCCCCACCCCCTGCTCCACCGTCAGCATTGGCTGCTGATAGCCAACGCTACGCAAACGCTCAAGGTCAGCGCAGGTGTAGCACTGGTACTTGCCGCGCAGGTGTTCGGGGAATTCGCTGTATTCAAGGACGCCTTCCAACAGGGCCATCTCCAGCGATAACGGTGGCTGGTCCTGTTGCTCGCGCAGGCGGTTGATCACCGCCAGGGCCACATCATTGAACGGCTGGGCGCGGCCGCTGCCGACGTTGAAGAGGCCACTCAACTGCGGCCGCTCGAGGAAGAACAGGTTGACCCTGACCACATCCTCGACCGCCACGAAATCACGCAGGTGGCCACCGCTGGGATAACCACCATAGCTGCCGAACAGGCTGACCTTGCCATCGGCCTGGTACTGGTTGAAGCAGTGCAAGGCCACCGAAGCCATGGCGCCCTTGTGCTGTTCGCGGGGGCCGTAGACGTTGAAATAACGCAGGCCGACGATCTGGCTGCGGGCCTGGGGCAGTTGCCGGCGTACGCGCTGGTCGAAGAGGAATTTGGAGTAGCCGTAGACGTTCAATGGCCGCTCGCATTCACGCTGCTCGCGAAAATCGCGCCCGGCGCCATACACCGCTGCCGATGAGGCATACAGCAGCGGTACTTGCAGGCCTTGGGCGGCGTCGAGCAGGTCGCGGCTGTAGCGGTAGTTGTTGTCCATCATCACGCGTCCGTCGCTTTCGACGGTGCTTGAGCAGGCGCCCTGATGCAGCACGGCGCGTACCTTGCCGAACTGACCGGCGCGAAAGCGGTGGAGAAAGTCGTCCTTGTCCAGGTAGTCGGCGATTTCGCCATCAGCCAGGTTGCGAAACTTGTCGCCATCGCTCAGGTCATCGACGGCGATGATCTCGGTTTCGCCGCGTTGGTTGAGGGCCTGAACCAGGTTGCTACCGATAAAACCGGCGGCGCCGGTGACGATAATGGTCATGCCATGTCCCCCTTTGAGGGTGCAGAGGCCTCAGTCTAGGGGGTGGCTTTTGCGCAACTATTAACCAGGGTCAATGGTTTTGGCGTTTTTGCCGGAGCTCGACCAGGTACTCGCGCATCTGCCGATGACGCTTGCCATTGAGCATCAGCCCGGCAAGCAGCGGCAACAACAAGGCAAAAGCAAACAGACCTTTGTTGATTCGCTCATCGAACAGGCTGATCACTGTCAGCAGGCTGAGCAGCAGCAATAGCACGATCAGCCAGAGGCTCCAGGCCCTGCCACGAATGATCAGGAAATTGCCCAGGCACAGCAGCACGATACTGCCGGCCATCAAGCCAACGCTGAAGGCCGAATTATCGGGGTGGTTGCGCAAGTGAGTGTCAGTCCACAAGGTCACCGCGCAGGCCAGGGAAAACAACGAAAGAAAAAACGTACAGATGAACGTCGGAAAGTAACGGGTCATGAACGCGGCGTAATCCTGACTCACACTCATGCTCAGAACTCCTCGTACAAACCGATGGCGATGGTTTTGATCTCACTGCTCGCGGAGGTTACAACCCCCTGCACGGAAGAACTCCCAGCCAGGCCGAAACCGGCACCAATCGAATCCTTGAGCAGGGTCTTGGTCGCATGGCTGATTTCGGTCGGGGTATAACGCTTGGTCAGCAAGCCTGCGCTCTGCTGCAACTTGAGCTGCTTGGCCGTCAGTGACGGGTGCTTGACCGACAACAGTTCATCGGTAAGCGCCTTGCGTTGCTGACGACTCAGACCCTTGCTCAGCTCGAACCACTTACGTCCGGTAGCTGCCTTGTGCATCTGCAGGTATTTGAAGGTGGTCAGCCCTGAGGTGCCGACGCCCAGCAAAGACACCGCATCCAGCACCATGCTTGCATTCTGGTACCACTCTTCCTGGTCGAGCGCGTCGTTGGCGCCTGGGTTGTTTGCTTCACGCACGGTACGCATGACACCGACACCGCACTGCACGCTGCTGGCCGTGGCCGCAGCGATGCCGATGTAGGTCACAACCATGCTCGCACCACCGGAAAATGGCGCGGCGATAGTGCCGCTGACCACCACCATCCAGCCCAGTACCGCACCCGCACAGGACAAGGTGGTGTTGACGCCTTCCTTGAGTGCCTTCGATTCGCGCGGGTTGGTCTGTAGCTGTTGGGTGTACTGGTCAGGTGTCTGGTAACGCTTGAGCTCACGCAAAATGATGCGCTTGGGCCGGATGCTGCAGATCGGCTGGAACTCGCGCAGTACGACAACGTTGTAGTCCAGGTCGATGTACACCACGCCAGCACCGACGATCGAGGGATCGGCATCGATGCCAGCAAACAGCCTGGGCAGATTGATGGTGGACTGGATGCGCTGGCGCGCGTTGAACTGGGGATCGATGTAGCCAAAACGGGGGATGGCGCTGCTCATTGATTCGTTTCCTTGAACCTGCAACGCAAATCACCCGCCGCCTTGCCTCCAAGGTGGCGGGCAACTGCGCTGCTCAAGCCTTACACGTTAGGGCAAGGCACCGGTGCCCAGTCACCCATGTCCGGGTTTTTGCACATGTTGTTGACCTGGCTCTGGCCGGCGCTGGCAACCTTCTGGCTTTCAGCCTTCTTGGCGTTGGCGTCCTGCAGGGTCTTCTCGGTGGCGACGGCTTCCTTCGGTACTTCAGGCAGCTTTTTCTTCGCCTGGGCCGGAGCCTTGGTCTTGGCTTTGGCCGTCGTGGCTTTCTTGGCGTTGCCGGTGGCCAGTACTGGCGCTTCGGCTTCGGCAACCACCACAACGTCGTTACGCTGTACGCCGACCTGCTTGAGGTCTTGCTCGTAGGCCTGGGTGTAGTTGTTCAGGTTCTCACCCAGACGACCATTGACCGCGCTGATCAGGTTGTTCGACTCCTGCAGGCCGGCGATGATTTCCGCCAGACGCTTGCGGCCCTCGCTGTCGTTGATCGTGTTGCTCTTGCGGCCGTCCATCAGGTTGGCGAACTCACGCTGGTAGCAAGCCTGGGAGGCTTTGGCGTAAGCGGTGCTGCGGTCCATGTCGGCCGCGCTCTTGTTGATGTCGGTGGCGTAGGAACCGATGCGCTGGTTGTCGTCGCTGATCTGCTTCTGGCGCTCGGTGTAGTAACCGGCGGCGCCGCCGACCAGGGCACCGCCGGCAGCACCGATGGCAGCATTGCGGCCTCGGGTGTCGGAGTTGCCGGTGAGCGCGCCGGTCAGGGCGCCGCCGACTGCACCGATCAGGGCGCCGGTGGCGACTGACTTGGTCATGTCCGAATCAGTCGAGCGCAGGTGCTGGACCGGTTCGTAGCAGCTTGGGTAGTACTCGACCTTGGTCGTCGCGCCGACCTTGGATGCCGGCGAGCTGGCGCAGCCAGTCAGCAGGACGGTGCTGAAACCGGCCGCCAGCAGCAGCGCGGCCCGGCCGTTGGAAGCAGTGAAGAAGGGCTTGCGAGTTGAAAGCATGGTCAGGTTCTCTCTCTGTTGAAACACGCTGGGGACAGCCTCATGCCGCCCCGGTCACTACGATGTTCACTCCACAGCCGCTCAAGGTTGCACAGCGGCTGATGCGAGCAGTTCTTTCAAAATCGCCCCTGGGTCCGCACGCCGTTGCTGGCGATAAGCCCCGACATGGCGAACGAACAGGGTCGCCCGGCTGAGCAGGCTCTTGCCCAGTACCGGTTTGCGATTGAGTTCTTCCTTGACCCGCTGGAACTGCGCCTGGATCACCGCATCGGTGTAGCGCGTGCCAGTGGCAAGGTTGTCGATGTAGATCGCCACGGCGCCATCGAGGGCGCTGCGGCCGTTGTTGATCGCGGCAGCAAACAGCTTGGCGCTGGTCTCGTCACCGGAGGCCTTGGCCTGCTGCTGGGTCTTTTGCAGGTTGGTCAGGCGGATGTTGTAGTTGTTGATGGTTTCGGCCACCAGGGCGGCGGACTGGATCAGGTTGCCGGCCGCTTCTTCACGCTGCTGGGCGATCAGCGAGACGTTGCGCTTGAGCTCTTCGTTGACCAGGCCAAGCTCGGCCTGCAACTGCGGGTCGGCACTTGCCGCGATGATGCTGTCCAGGCGCTTGGTCGGGTCCTGGGCGTCGTCGATGGCGTCGGTCAGCGCCGCCAGGCGGCCTTCTTTCTGCCACTGCTCGAACAGTTCCTCGTAGCGCGAGCGCGGTGCCGACAGGGCGCCGATGGCGACTCGAAAACCGGTGGTTTCATTGCTTTGCTCAGTGCCATCGGCGCCGAACAGCGGGTACTCGCGGCGCATGCCGGTGAACAACGTGCCCTCGCCCTCCAGGTAATTGCCGCCTTTGACCACGAAGCCACCGTAAGCCCCCTGACGGCGCCCGGCATGCACCAGCTGGAACGACTCCTGGACCATTTCCGCGGCGTTGCCGATCACGTCGAACAGCCCCAGGGGGTTGGGCAGTTTGGTGCCGATCGGGGTCAGGCGTGCGGCCTGACCGGTGCCGCCGGCGACCTGGTTGAACACTGCCCAGTCGGCCAGCGGGCCGTCGCTTTCGCTGCCCTCAAGACGTCGTGGGAACAACCGCCCTTCGAGTTCCTGACGGCTGACGGCGGAGCCACCCCGGGCGGCAAACTCCCACTCCACTTCGGTCGGCAGGCGGACGAAGCCAATACCGCCGTCTTCAGCCTGCTTGCCCCGGCCACTGACCGGCAGCAGGTCGCGGTGGTTCTTCATCAACCAGGCGCTGTAAACCGCCGAGAACCGCTCGGCCTCAAAGCGCGACAGCTTGACCTTGGGCAATCGCCCGGCCATGCCGCTCGCCGCTTCACAGGCCGGCGCCGGTTCACCGCTGGCCAGCGACTGGGCCTGGGCCATCACCCGGGCGTACTGCTGGGCCGTGACTTCGTACTTGCCGATAAAGTACATCATCGGTTTGAGCGGGCTGCCGGCATCGGTTTTCGGCAGGCTCGGGCTGATGCGCTTTTTCCAGTCTGCGGACAAGTCCTGCAGGCTGAACTGGCCGTTGATGAAGTCGCGGCGATAACCGGAAATAAACGACTGCTTGTAACCCGCCTCGCCTTCGCTGAAGGGGTAACCCAGGCTTACTTCGCGATCATCCAGGCTGCCCTGAGCCAGGACATAGACGTGACGGAACACCATCTCACCGTCACAGGGCAACGGCAGGCTGATGTCGTCAGCCAGGGGCTTGGGGTTGTCCAGTTTGCTGCTGGCGGGCTTGGGCTCGTCTTCGGCCTGGGCGCAGGACACCAGGTTCAGGGCGGCAACGATCAGCGCCAGGGCGGGTAGGCGACGGTCAAACATCTCGAATTCCTTCACAAGCGTCTATTCGCGCCACGCGCCAGCCCCCCAGGGCGGCAGCGGCTGCGCTGGCCAGCAGCACAGCGAGCAGGGCAACGAGGTAATGCGACGGGAGCAGATGGCTGGCGTACTCGCCGGGCATCTGCATGAACAATTGGTTGAGGCCGCTTTCGGCCAGGGCGTACAGCGCAGCGCCAATGCCGGCTGCAAACACAGCGCTGTACAGCGCCTGCAGCACCACGAATGCCAGCAAGGCCGCTGTACTGAAGCCCAGCAGGCGCATCACCGACAGCTCGCGGCGCTTGCGCTCGACGGCAGCCAGGGCGCCCGCGCAAACTGCGGCAAACGCCCCAACAAGCGCCAGGCTGGCAATGATCCAGAACACCAGGGTCAGGTTGCGGCTCAACGACTGCACCTGGGCAATGGCCGGGGCCTGGGTCGACACCAGTAACTGGCGGTCGGCAAAGAAGCGGCGTAGCGGCTCGACGTCAGAGAGGTTTCGCGCATACAGGCGAAAGGCTGGATAGACCCGTTGCGCCTCGCCAGCATCTGTCTTGCCTTGCCAGCCCAGCGCCGGTACGGCGCGGCCATCGCGGTAGTCTTCGGCGGCCTCCAGCAGTGTCAGCGGGGCAAACAACGCATCACGTTCAAAGGCCTCCAGCGGCAAAACAGCCAACACCCGCAACGTGCTGCGCTGCACCTGAAGCTGCCCCGCCAGTTGACGGGTGAACGCGGCATCGAGTTGATCCCCCGCCTGCGCGCCGAGCTTTTCTGCCGCCGTGCGGCTAAGGACGATCTGGTCGATAGCGCTGGGGACCTGAAGCCCTTGCAGCAGCGGGTCGTTAAGCGCCGTCGGAATCATCTCGACGTTGACCACCACCTTGCGCGCCGGCAACACCAGGTCGGCAGTCGCGGCAATTTGCCGGGTGCGTGGCAAAGCGAAGGCCACATCGTCGCGCTCGGCCAGTTCGGCGACGAAGTCGGCGCTAAAGCGGCCACCACCCAGCGGGATGATTTCACGCACCATTGGGTCGCGCTCAAGACGCTCGGTCAGGCTGCTGACCAGGCCGAACTTCAAACCGAACAGCACCAGCAATGGCGCGATCACCGCCACCAGCGCCAGTACGCTGCAGGCGGACAGGCGTGCGTCGCTGCGGTAGTCCTGCCAGGCCAGGGCGGCAATCAGCAGCGGGCGCATCATGGTTGGCGCTCCAGCGTGGCGGTGACACCGCCATCGGCATCGCGGCGACAGGCCATGCGCAATACCTGCAACCCGGCAGCGCGGGCCAATGCCTCGTCGTGGGTGGCGATCAGGCAAGCCACCTGCCGCGCCTGGGCCTGACGCAACAACAACTGCATCACCCGTTCGGCATTGACCGGATCCAGGGCTGCGGTCGGCTCGTCGGCCAGTAGCAGCGTGGGGTTGTGCACCAGGGCGCGGGCGCAGCTGACCCGTTGACGCTGGCCGATCGACAACGCCGCCGGCTTCTTGTCCAACTGATCAGCGATCTCCAGTTGCTCGGCCAGGCGCTGCACGCTGCCGTCGTCGCCCAGGCCAAGCACCTGGCGCGGCAGGGCGATGTTGCTGCGCACATCGAGAAACCCCAACAAACCACCCGCCTGCAGCACATAACCCAGATGCCGCCGGCGTACGTGGGCCAACTGGTCCTGGCGCTGGTCCTGCCAGAGCTGACGAACATCGAAAACCTGCAAGTCGCTGCTGAACACAAACTGCTGCGCATGGTCTGGCTGCAGAACCATGGCCAGCAAGTCGAGCAAGGTGCTCTTGCCGCAACCACTGGGGCCGACCAGGGCCAACTGCTGACCGGCGCGCAGCTCCAGGCGCTCGATTTCCAGGCTGAAGCGCTGGGTACCGAGGCCACGGGTCTTGCGCAGCGCCTGCAGACTGATCATCACGGCAGCGTCGACAACGGTACACGGTACAAGGCGTCACCCGGCTCGGCATTGCCGAAGCGCACCCAGTTGGCCATGTCGTTGTGGAAGGTTTCGTACAGGCGGATCTTCGAATCCAGCTCGTCGATAAAGTCCTCCTGTTCGGCCACGCTGAGCGACAACCACAGGTCCTGGGTCATGCTCAAAGACTTGCTGCGGTAAGGCAGGCCGTCCAGGTATTCGCCCAGTACTCCGCCTTCGGCGAGGTTGGCGCCCTTGCGCAGGGCGGCCGGGTCGCGGCTCATGTAAGCACTGGCGCTGGCGATTTCCTGGAAGAAGTCCCTGGGTGAGGTGCGGGTCTTGCGCGCCGCATCGACGATCAGTTTCAGCGACTGCTGCAGGTCGTTCAGTTGCAGCTTGGTGAGCATCACGCAGACCTGCAGGGTGGGCAGCGCCGGGTTGGTCAGGTCGCGGTCTGAAGTCCAGGCGCTGACCAGTTGCGGGGCCTGGCTTGCGCTCTTGCGGCCAAGAAAATCCATGTGCATGGCATAACCAATGGCCGCTGATTTATCCACAACGCTTGGCGCAGCCGCCAGCAACGGTGCGGGTTGCGTCGGATTACTGCGCACCTGGTGGACCAGGTCGGCGAAGCTTGAGCCAATTTCGCGCACCCGCTCACCGAACTTGTTCACATCACCACCGGGCACCGAGACGTACAGGTCGCCGATTTTCGGGTTGGCGTCGGCGGTCAGCACCCGGTACTGCTGCTCGGCGTACGCATGGTTCTTCTTGCCGGCATCGGTGCGCAGGTGCAGGGCGTAGATCTTGATCTGCTTGCTCAGGGCCGCCTGGCGAACTTCGGCCTCGTTCATCTGGGTGCTGCTGTAGCGGTCGTTCTTGCGCAGCGAGCCGGCGTCGCTGACCAGCAATATCAGGCGCCCGCCATAGCCGGACCAGTCCATGCCATCGACCGCCTGCATGATCCCGGCAAAGGCGTCTTCGTTGAACGAGTGGCTGGAGACGTTGGTGGCTTTCACCTGTTCGGCCAGCTTCAAAAAGCGCTCTGGGTCGCGGCCCTGGTCCAGGGTCACCAGGGTCTTGGTCAGGTATTCCAGGGCCGGCGTGCGCGTGGTGTTGTTGCGAAAACCCACCAGACCGAAGCTGACGTTGTCCAGCTCGCCTCGTTGTGAGATTTGCCCGTGCAACTCGTGCACCACCTGGCGCACCTGATCGATATAGGGCTGCATCGATACCGAGGTATCCACCACCAGCACCACAGCGGTGCGGAACGCATCGCTGGAGGTGGCCACGCCCGCAGCTTTGGGCTCGCTGCTGCGGGCACTGCTGCCCGGGTCGATGGAGGCAACATTGAGCAGCTGCAACGGCTGGCCGTTTTCGTCGAAGCTCTCGCGCGCCTCGAAAATTGGCATCAGGTAGAACTGATCCTGTGGCACGGCGCTGGCACTGGGTTCCAGGGCCATCACTTGAGGTACTTGCTCCGGTGTGTTCTGCGCCTTGAGCAGTTCGGCACGGGCAGCCGAGGTATCGCCGAGCAAGCGTTCGAGCTGATCGGCCTGACGCAGGAACATCACTGGCGCACGCCCCGAGCGTTCGGTGAACTTGAGCACCAGGCTCTGCTTCCAGTCACTGACCTGGGAAGCCGGCAACCAGCCGTCACGGCGGCCGTCACTGGCGGTGCCAACCTGCAGCCAGGGGCTGCCGTCGAAGTCCTGGCGCTGATAGACATAGAGCACAGTGAAGGCCGGTAAAGTGTCGCTGGGCGTGGCCCCCGGCTGGCTGACCACCTGCGCGCCGGGCCTGCTCAGCACGCGCTGGAACAGGGTTTTCTTGCCGGCCATCAGCAGCGGGCGATTGTCGTCGTTGCTTGCGGTTACAGGTGTCTGCGGCACTGGCTCGCGGGTTTGCACCGGCTGCGCCTCAACCACCTGTTGATCACCACTCATGGCCCAATAACCAAGCCCGCCCAGGCCAAGTGCGGCGGCAACGGCAATCGCGAGCAAGGCCAGTGCCGGACGCTTGCGCGCAGCTGCAGGTGGCGCAGCCTTGACCATGGGTTCCGGCTTCGGTGCGGGAGGCGCCTGTGGCGGCTCAAGGGCTACCGCGTTGGCAATCGGCAGGGGCTGGATCAAGGTGCTGTCAGCCTCTTGCACAGGCAGCCGGTCGAGCGCCGCCAGCAAGGTCCGGGCATCGGCAAAACGTTCAGCCGGGTCCTTGGCCAACAGGCCGCGCAGGATGTCCTGGTATCGACCGTGCTCGATCGGCAACTCCGGCAACGGCTCGGTCAGGTGCGCCAGTGCTGTCGACAGGGCATCGTTGCCGCTGTACGGCAGCTTGCCCACCAGCATCTCGTAAAACACCACACCCAGGGCATAAAGGTCGGCGCGGCCATCGATCTCCTGGCCGCGTGCCTGCTCCGGGCTCATGTAACTGGGGGTACCGACGGCAAAGCCGGCCTGGGTGAACTGGGTTCGGTCATCCAGTGACTTGGCGATGCCGAAGTCCGACAGCACTGCATTGCCGTCGGCACGAAACAGAATGTTGGCCGGTTTCACGTCACGGTGCACCAGGCCCTGGGCATGGGCATAACCCAGCGCCGAAGCGATCTGGCGGATGTACACAAGGCCCTGCTCCGGCGTGACCCCGGCGGCGATACGCTCCTTGAGCGTACCGTTGGGCAGGTACTCCATGGCCATGTAGTACAGCTCGCCGACATTGCCGATGTCGTGGATGGTCACCGTGTGCGGGTGTGACAGCCGCGCCAGGGTGCGGCCTTCACGCAAGAAGCGCTCGCAGAAGGTCGGGTCGGCAGCCAAGGCGGCGGCCATGACCTTCAAGGCCACTTTGCGCTCCAATGAACGCTGGGTGGCCAGGTAGACAGTGGCCATGGCGCCTTCGCCAATCTCGCCGTCGATGTCGTATCCGGGGATCACTTTGTCCATGTGCAGGGTCTTCAGCTGGCCTTGATGACGACGGCGGTAATGTTGTCGGGGGCGCCCCGGGTCAGGCCCAGGTGCACCAGGCTGCGGACCACCTGATAGGGATCGCTGTGGCCCAGCACTTCGCGGATTTCATGGTCCTCGACGGTCTTGTTGACGCCGTCGCTGCACAGCAGGTAGGTATCGCCGGCGAGGATCTGCAGGGGCACGGCCTCAAGCTCAAGCGCAGGCTCGACACCAATGGCCCGGGTGACGATATTGGCGCGCGGGTGCACCCGCGCTTCGGCTTCGCTGAGCAGGCCGCTGTCCTGCAGTTCCTGGACGTAGCTGTGGTCGCGGGAAATGCCTTCCAGACGCCCGTCGCGCAGCCGATACAGGCGACTGTCACCGGCCCACAGGCAGATGCCTTGATCACCGCGTACTGCCAGCAACACCAGGGTGCTGCCCATCATCGCCACACCGCGCCGGACGCTTTCCTCACGCACCGCCGCGTTGACCGCCGACAGCCGCTCGCGCAGCACCTGCGTGTATTCATCCAGGGACGGCGTGGCCGGCAACCGGCGCAAGGTATCGACGATCAGGCAACTGACGTAATCACCCGCCGCATGCCCACCCATGCCATCGGCAACCGCCCACAGGCCCTCGCTGGCAAGATCCAGGCAAGCGTCTTCGTTGATGCTGCGCACCATGCCAACATGGCTGTAGCTGGCTGCGCTGTAGTGCAAAGCCGTCATCTAGCGCGCCGCCTCACTGCCGAGTAGAAAACTGGCGAAATCCTCGCTGCGCGGCAAGCCGGCACAACGCAACAATCCCGCCTCGATACGTTCCGAACCCCGCCCCCACCACAGGCTCATGTCAGCGCAGGCGCTTTCGGCCAGGGCCGCCTGGCGAGCCTCGGGGGTCACTGCAGTGAAACGCTGCAAGCCAGCTACTGTCGGGCTCGACAGCGTATTCAGGCGCGGCACAGCAACACCTCGAAGCGCCTCGTTGAAGGCTTCAAACGCAGCGTGCGGCTCCAGGGTAGCCAGCAACTGCGCTTCGCAGTGTTCGAACCAGTCATCCGGGCCACTGACCACCGCCGCCAGCGACTCATCCGGCGCCAGAAGCTGGGCCAGGGTAAGAGGAAAATAGCGCCCTACCCGATCGATGCTGGGCATCAGCACGCCGACCACGGCCTGCGGCCCACAGACGCCCGGCGCCAGGGCGAAGCGCCACAACGGGCTGACCAGATAGGCCGGCAACCACTGTTCGGCCAACTGCTGCTGGCTGGCCATTAGCCCGGCAGCCAACCACTGGTCCCAGGGCTGGATAAAACTGTGCGGCAAGCCCCGGCTGACAAAGTCACCGCGGCTGGCCAGCTTGCCGTAGAAGCCAACGTCGCCCATCACAACCGCTCCGGCAGGCTGAAGCCGCTGAGCACGCGGCTCTTGAATGGGTTGAACGCGCTGTTGGCGCGCAGCTCATAGGACACGCTGGCGCCATCGACCCGCAGGCGCAGGCTGAAGCGGTCCGGGCCGTTGCCGGCCACCAGATCGGACTGGTCAAGCAAGCGGAACCAGGCCCACGGCCCTTCCAGGGTCAGGCCGGAACGGCCGCTGGCCGCCGGCGGCATGATCGACAGGCGCACCACGCCGATGCTGTTGGGGTTCGGCCACTGCATGGCTACCGGTCGGCTCGGGCCGTGGTCATAGCTAATTTGCTGGCCGTCGAGGTCAAGCAGGAACTGGGTGATCGAGGCGTCCATGGCCACCGGCTTGAGCTCGAAGCGCACGGTCGGCTGCATGCCGCCGGAGCGGAAGAACGCATCACGAATTGCCGCCGAGCGCTGGAAAGTGTGCAGCACGCCAGGGCCGATGCCGAGTTTCTGCGCCGCGCCCGGCTGCCAGCGCCAAGGGTTGGCCGAAGTGTCGACATAAGGCTGCAGGTACTTGCGAAAGTAGCTGTCCATCACCCCGCCGACTCCGAAGAACTGGCCGAAGTCGTCCAGGGTGGCATCGCGCGAGCTACCCGGCGCCAGCGGGTAACGACCGCTCAGGGACTGGCGGTAAACGTTGACCACTTCACTGACCCAGGCAGCGTTGAGCTGGTTGCGCACGCCACCCATCATGGTATTGGTGGTCGAACTCACCACCGATTTGACCAGGCCCTGGACCATCGGTGGCTGACGCTGTGCACTGAGGCTGACACGGCTGGCAGCGGCAGTTGCCTGGTTCTTGGCCTCGCCGAGCAAGGCGTCGCCGCTGGCACCGACCATGGCGCTGACCTGCACGTACAAGGCGTTCATGTCGGTGAGCAGGCCGTCAATAGCCGCAGGCTCGCCCTCGCCCTTGCTGACCAGACTGGCCAGGTCGGCAAAGTGCGCGCTCACCGGGTCTTGGTCTTGCTGCACCTGGCGGCTATCGGCCGGTGCATCCTGGCCCAGCAAGTTGCCCAGGCGCTGCTTGAGTTGGTCGACACCGGCCTCACTGGCTTTAGCCTGGGCGGCCGCAAGCGGGTCCTGCTGTTGCAGGTTGGTTTCCTTGGCCACAGCGCTCAGAAGCTTTTTCAGCGGCGAGGTGGGACCGGAAATCACCCGCAGTACATCGGCAGCCTGGGCCACGCTGGTAATCGGCACGAAGTCGAGATCGGCCAGCAGCGCATCCCAGTGGCGGATGTAGTCGGCGAAATACAGGCGGCGCACGTCGGCGGCAAGGCTGCTGACATCGCCCTCATCGGCCTGCTCGCGGCCCAGCACCCAACGTTCTTCGGCCAGGGTATTGCTGTGTTGCAGGCTGGTGGCGAGGAACGCCTTGCGATACCCCTCAACGGTAAACAACCCGCTCAAGGGTTCGCCCAACGGCTTGCCGCTCTTGCGGCTGAACACCAGTGCGGCATCGCGGCCGGCAGCTTCGCTCAGGCGAAAATCGCTGACACCCTCCGGCAGTTTCTGGCGCTTGACCCGGTCATAGACGCGCTGGGCCACTGGCAACTGCTGCAACTGGCGACGCAAGTCTTCGATCAGGTTGGCATCCAGGCGCGCATTGGGCGGACGCTTTTCGAACAGCGCCTGCAGGTGTTCACCCAAGGCTGCACGCTGCTCGGGCGCCAGGTCGCGGGGCAGGCTCTGTTCCCAGTCGAGGCTGACCCAGGCCTTGATGAAGTCCGGGTCGTAGTGCTCGCCATCGGCCAGCATCAGATAGGCTTTGAGGCCTTCGTAGAGGAAGTCGGAACCACCACCACTGTGCAGTTGCTCTTCAATGCGCGTGACCAGGCGCGGGGCAAACACCGCGATCAGCAACTTGCGGTAAACGCTGGCCGACTCGGCTTCGAGCATGTCGCCCTGGTACAGCCCCAGGCCCTCGGCCCAGCCGGGTGGATCTTCGGCCAGATGGCGCACGGCATTGAGCAGCGGCAGCACGGCCAGCACGTCGCGCTGGGCTGGGCTCAAGGTTTGCAAGGTTTGCCCCAAGGGCTGGAGCTTGTGCTCGACCTGGGCAATGTAGGCCTGGTTGGCGCGATAGCTTACGGCCCACAAGGTGCCGACCAGCACCACCAGGGCAACGCTTGCGGCCAGCGCAGTGCGGGCCAGCCACTTGCGTCGGCGCTCGACCTGCGGGTTGACCCCGACCAGCCCACGCTCGGCAAAGGCCACGGCATTGAACAGTTTTTCGATGAAGTAGCTGCGACCCGTGCCGCTCTGGCGCGCCAGGTGCTGACGGTCCAGGCCCATGCTCTGGGCCATGGCGCCGATCAGGCGGTCGATCGGGCTGCCTTCCTGGGTGCCACTGGTGAAGTACACCCCACGCAACAGGGCGCGCTCTTCATAGGCGTTGGGCTTGAACACGCCGTCGAGAAAGCTCTGCAGGTTCGAGCGCAAGGCTGCGAACTGCTGGACAAAGCCATAGACCAGGTCACGCCGTGCCGGGTCGCGTTCCTGCTGCAGGCGCTCGACCAAGCGTTGGTTGAGGCGCTGCTCGAGGCCGGCGAACTCGCTTTGGAACTGCGCTAGCGGCCCTTGCGCCGAGGTGTCGTCGTCCAGGCCGAAGGTCATGCCCCAGACCTGGGCACGTTCTTCCTTGCTCAGGGTGTCGAAGAACTCCATGAAACCCGGCACCAGGTCGAGCTTGGTCAGCATCAGGTAGATCGGAAAGCGCACGCCCAACTGGCTGTACAGCTCCTGAATACGTGAGCGGATAGCCGCGGCATGGGCGGCGCGTTCGGCATCACTGCCCAGCAGCAGATCGGACAGGCTGATGGCAATGAAAGCGCCATCGATGGGCCGGCGTGCGCGCTGTTTTTTCAGCAGGTCGAGGAAGCCCAGCCAGGCCGCCTTGTCGACCTGGGCGTGGCTGTCCTGGGTGGTGTAGCGGCCAGCGGTGTCGAGTAACACCGCCTGGTCGGTAAACCACCAGTCGCAGTTGCGGGTACCGCCCACGCCACGGATCGCTCCGGCGCCAAGCTGTGCGGCCAATGGGAAATGCAGACCGGAATTGACCAGCGCCGTGGTCTTGCCCGAGCCTGGCGGGCCGATGATCACGTACCAAGGCAGTTCGTACAGATTACGCCGCTCATCACCACCGAGGCGGGCTTTTTTCAGCAACGCCAGGGCCTCGTCCATACGCTGGCGCAGGGTGGCCAACTCTTCGGCGGTGGCGACGCTGGCAGGGTCGGGAGCGGTTTCTGCGGCCAGGCTGCGCATGACTTCTGCTGCCTGGCGACGAGCCTGAATCAGGCGCCACAGGCGATAACCGATCCACACCGCAAACAGCAGCGCAATCAGCGTCCAGCGGCGCCCTGCCGGAACCAGCACGTCCCACAGCGGGCCGACGAACCAGATGATCAAGCTCAGGGCAATCAGACCCAGCAGCGGGATGACCCAGCGAATGACAAAACCGAAAAACGCCTTCACTCGACCCCCTCCGCCAATACAGTGATTTCAACCCGGCGGTTCTTTGCCCGGCCTTCGGCCGTGTTGTTCGGCGCCAGCGGCTCGGTGTCGCTCAGGCCTTGGGCGCTAAAACGTGCTGGCTGGCCGGTCTTGGCGGCCAGAATCTGCTGGACCTGCTCGGCGCGGGCCTGGGACAGCGCCCAGTTGGACGGGAAGCGCAAGGTCGCGATCGGCCGGTTGTCACTGTGGCCGGTGATGCGTACCTGGCCCTTGACCTGGCCGATGGCGTCGGCGATGCGCAGCATCAGCGGCTGCAGGCTGTCGTTGATGCTGGAGCTGGCCGAAGCGAACAGCTCATCGCCACGGAGGGTCACCACCGAGCGGTCGACGGCGTCTTCGACACTGACCCGCCCGGCCTTGATATCACTGGCCAGAAAACCCGCCAGGCGCGGGCGCTCAACCGGCTTGGGTTGGGTCACAGGGCGATCGATGGCCTGCACCGGGATTTCGCCCAGGGCATGAATGTTCTTGAAGACCGGCTCGGCGTCGGCGGCGAGCATCAAGCGCAGGGCGAACAGCAAGGCCAGAAGCAACGCCAGGGCAATAGCCAGGCCTACCCAGGGCGGCATGAACTGCGACAAGCGATCACGGCTGACACTGACCCCGCGCCAATTCGGCGACAGCTCGCGCTCGAATTCGCCACGGGCGCTGCGAATGGCGGCGGCAGTGCGTTCGCGCAGTGCTTCAAGCTGGGCACGGCCGCCGTTCATCACCCGGTAGCGGCCTTCAAATCCCAGGCACATGCACAGGTACAGCAACTCCAACAGGAACAGGCGCTCGCGCGGGCTCTGCAGGCAATGTTCAAGCAGCTGGAAGACCTTCTCGCCACCCCAGGCTTCGTTGTGCACGGTGATCAGCAGGCTCTGCTTGCCCCAGTCACTGCCGCTGCCCCAGGGCGTGCTGAGCACCGCTTCATCGAGCGCGGTACACAGCGCGTAGCGGGCCAGCAACACTTCGTTGCGCGCCACACCAGCGGCTTCGGCGCGCTCTTCGAACTGACGCAGATAAGCCAGCAACTGCGCACGCAGGCTGGCCGGGGCCGGATGGGCGATGGTGCTGCGCAAGCGGGTGAGCAACGCCAGCAACGGCCCTGCGGCGCTTTCCAATGGGTTCAAGCCCAGGGCCTGGCCACCGGGCAACGGTTGCGCTGGCATCGACGGCGTTGCCGCCGGCTCCGGCGTGCCCGCCTGCGGGCTGCGGCCACCGGGGCGCGGCATGAACTGGGTGCGGTCGTTGGCTGCGGGTGCCGACGGGTCGTTAGGCTGCATCGCGGCTTATCCTCGGATGGCCCAGAAGGCCAGGTTCAGCCCCGGGAACTCGCCGGCGACGTAGAAGGCAAAGCCCCCGGCGTTCTGCAGTTGTTGCCAATGCTCACTGCCGCGGTCGAGTTCGTAGTAGGTGGAACCGGCGTGGAACGGGATCTGCCGTGGCGCCACCGGCAATGGCAGCAGGCCGATGCCCGGCAATTGCAGGTTGACCAGGTCACGGATGTGCTCGACCGCACCGATCTTGCTTTGCTGAGCGAAGCGCCCGCGCAGGGTCTCGCTCGGCACATCGGCGCGCACCACGAGGATGAAGCTGGCGTTGTCGAGCAGGCTGCGGTCGGCAAGCATGGCCACATGAATGCCATAGGCTTTTTCGACAATCGGAATCGGCGTGGCTTTGCTGTCGATCAGCATCGACAGGGCTTCGCGCAGCGCCTGCATGACCGGGGTGAAACTCGCTGCCAGGTCATCATGCTGATACACCGGGAACTCGCCCGGGCGCCGATTGCTGGCGCAGAAGGTGGCGAACTCACCGGCCAGGCCGAGCAATTCACTGTACAGCCGCTCCGGGTGCAGCGGGCTCACCTGGCTCAGGTGTTCGACCAGGGGCTGGGCGCGGTTGACCAGTTGCAGCAGCATGAAGTCGGCGATTTCCGAGGCGCCGCCCGCGCCCGAGGCCACCACTCGTCCGGCCAGGGCCTCGCCGCGTTGATGTAGCAGGCCCAGCAACTCGCTGCGAAAGGCCGACAGGCTCTTGCTCGCCGACACATCCAGCACCGGAGCGATGTAGCTGTCATCCAGCACCAGGGCGCGGTCGGCGCGCTTTTCCTTGATGCGCACCAGGCCCAGCGCGGCGTAGTCGCTCAGGCCCTCGTCGGCAGTGATCAGGCGCAAGGCGCGGGAGCCAAGAGCGACCGGCGCCCGGTTCTCGAACGGGGCATTGTCGTCGCGCACTTCGGCCACCCGGCTGACATAGCGCGCACCACCCGCCTGCTCACCCTCGTCCACCGTGTCGCGGGCTCCGGCACGCTTGAGCGGCAAGGCCAGGTAAACCAGGCCATCACGCAGGTTGTCGTCGATGTTCAGCGGGCTCGGCGCCAGGTCATCCTGGGGAATGTTGAACGGTGTGCCATCTGGCAGCAGGCCGCGGGCCGAGATGATGGCCAGCTTGCCCTGGGCCAGCAGGCCCTGGTCGATCAGCAGTTCGGAAAAACCCCAGGCCCCCGCCGACAACGGCCGGCTGCGGGCATCGATAAGGTTTTCCAGGTAACGGTCATGCTGTTGGAAGTGCTGGGTTGCGAGGAACATGCCTTCCGACCAGACCACACGATTGTTCCAGGACATGGTTTCTCCGATTGCCTATTGGGCGGTGCTGGTTGGGGAGGTATGGACAGCGCTGCGCACAGCACGAACATCGAGGCTGATCTGGTAATCCAGCGGCGGCACCGGCAACAGGCTGCGCCACTGCGCCTGGTCGATTTCGCGATAGCCCACGGCCAGGCCTATCTGGCGTGTGGCCGGGCTCAGCGCACGTTCGATACGCAGCTGTTCGCCCGGTTGCACCAGCACTTCGTCCTGATCAAGCAGGTCCGCGCCCAGGGTCGTGGACGCCCGTTCGGCCAGAGCGAAATAGTCGGCACGATTGAAATTGGCACTGTTCTTCAACTCGTAGATACGCACGCGCACAGGCGCGGCCTGACCGTTGGCGCCCGGGTTGAGCCCGGCGGCGGCACTGAAATACAAGGTGACGCTGGTAGGCCCTGCCAGCGCGGGCTGGACCGGTGCTGCGACTTCATCCTTGCTACAACCACTGAGCAGCAGTGCAGTTACCGCTGCCATCAGCATTGTTCGAATCATCCTGCGTCCTCAATGACGTGGCACTTTGCGTTTGTTTCAGGAGCGCTGCAAACGCGCGCTGTGCGCCTCATAGGCGCGGCTGAACTCGCGCCCGAACAGGTCCTGGAAGTCGTCTTCGGCTTCCTGGGAAATCTTGCTGTACAGCTCGGTAAACTGTTGCCAGTACTGCGCCTGGCGCGAGCTGCCGAACAACTTCGACAGACCGGCCGGCTCACCCAGGCGCGACTCCAGCTGCGCCGGCTCGAAACGACCGAGCAGGTGCTTGATCGCCGCTTCCACCCCGGCCATGACCGCCAGTTGGTGCGCGCGCAGATCGTCAAAACTGTCGCGTACTGCCTGATCCGGGGCCATGAACGCGTGGTTGCCGTGACGCAGCAGCAACAGCAAGGCCTCATCGGCATTCGGGGCGAATTTGAGCGGGTTGTTCTCGGCCGGGCGTATCATGGTCTGCTGCATGCGGAACTCGCCCTTGAGGCTGCTGCGCGCGCGCAGCACATCGATAAGGCCCTCGACCATCAAGCGGTAACTGCGGCCGAGCGCTTCCATCTGCGCCTCGACCTGGGCACTGTCGATACGCAGGTGCTCTAGGCCCGCGCCACGTAGAAACGCCTGCACTAGTGCACTTGAATCACTGGCCGGTGCAGGCGCTTCGGGCATTGCCACCGGGCTGGGCATGGCCGTTGCGGCAGGCGTGGTTACAGGTACGGGCGCCACGGGGGCTGCAGGTTCGGCAAACAGGTCCCAGTCTTCGGGAATGACGCCAGGGCTCGGCGCTACCGGCACCGGCGCCGGCATGACAGGCGTTGGCGGGCGAAAATCATGCTGTTGGGCCGGTACATGATCGGCCTGGGTGACCGGTGCAATGCTTGCAGGTGCCAGGAAGTCGAACAGGTCCGGCAGGGTATCGTTGCTCGAAGCACCCTGGATGAATGCCGGTGCGCTACCGCCTGTCGGCTGGGGGACGGCATTGGCCTGGTTGGCCATCAGTGCCTCGAAACTGTTGGCGGCGTCCGCGCCAGGCAGATGGCTGTCGCCCAGTTGAAAGCTGGAATCGATCCGCGCCTGGATCTCGTACTCGCCAATGCGGATAACCTCTCCGTCCATCAGCGGTTCGCTGTTACCGCGACGCAAACGAATACCGGCGTGAATTAATTCGACACCGTTAGTGCTGTTATCGGTCAGGTAATAACGGCCATCTTTATATTGAACAACACAATGCTGCGAAGAAACCAGGCGTTCCGGATCGGGCAACACCCAGTCATTATCAGGGCCGCGACCAATACTGATGGCACCCGTTTCGATGAACTTCTCAGGACATTGGCCAGGGGTAATCTTGTGATAACTGGTAATAGTAAGACTCAGCGACATCACGCCTCCTTAGCAACATCCCGAATCGCTCGCTGGCCCGTCGCAGGCCTGCTGCACATAGCGCGATTCGCTTCAAATCCCTGAAAAAGTCTACCAAATGTCCAATTTTCGCCGTTTTTCACTGACCAATGTCATGTACAAACGGCATCCACCGCTACCCTGACCAGCAGGTCAGTAAGCCTGCACGGCCCAGTACTCAGGTCACGGTGGCCCGATAGCTTACCTTGACAGCCAATTGGAAATAAACCAAAAATGCGCAACTTGCTGAACGGCAGTGATATCACTTTGATATCAACTAAGGATAACTCGGCAAATTATGTGCGCTGTGTCACAAAACCAACTTGCGCACATTAGCGACCCCTACCAAGGGACGATATGGAGATCGATATCTGGTGAACTCAGCGCCTTTGCTCGCTGCCGTTTCGGAAAACTTCCCCTGCGGCGACGACCTTGAATACGACCCGGACTTCCTGCAATTGGAGCGTGATGCCCAAGGCCGGCCCGAGCGTGTCATGGGGGATGCCATCCAGCCTGCCGAGCCTCCCCAATGGCGGCAGATCGAACAGTCCTGTACCGCCCTGCTGCAACGCAGCAAAGACCTGCGCGTCACCCACTTTCTGGTGCAAAGTGCCCTCGCCTTGCACGGCATCGTGGGCCTGGCCAGCAGCCTGCAACTGATCAACGACCTGTTGCGCCAATACTGGTCGCAGTTGCATCCGCAGCTCGACGCCGACGATGACAACGACCCGACCGTGCGCATCAACGCCCTGGCTGGCCTGGTTTGCGACAGCAACATCGCCCTGCTGCGCGAAAGCCTGCTGATCCGCTCCCGCGCCTTCGGCCCGGTCAGCCTGCGCGCGGCCCTGCATGCCAGCGGCTTGCAGCACTTTGCCAGTGAGACACTGAACGCCGACGAGCTCGGCGGTGCCCTGCGCGACAGCGATAGCGAGCAGTTGCAGGCCATCCGCGAGGCGCTACAGCAAGCCCGTGAGGCCGCCGAGGCAATCGAGCAGTACGTCAACGAGCAGGTCGGATCGGCCAGCGGTGTTGATTTGAGTGCGCTCAAGCAGCCGCTGCGCCAGGCCGCACAGATTCTTGCCGAGCATGCGCCGGCAGCCGAGCGAGCCGCCAACGACGCCAGCGAAACCAGCAGCCCTGAAGACAGCCCGACAGTGCTGGCCAGTGCTGCTCCTGCGCCCGCTGTTGCCCGTGCTTCGGCCGATATCGCCAGCCGCGACGAGGTGCTGCGCAGCCTGGACCGAATTCTCAAGTACTACGCCCGTCACGAGCCCTCGAGCCCGCTGCCGGTGCTGTTGAACCGCGCGAAAAATCTGGTGAACGCCGATTTTGCCGCGATCGTCCGCGACCTGATTCCCGATGGGCTGTCGCAGTTCGAAACCTTGCGTGGCCCCGAGACTGACTGACGCCTGCGGGCAAGATCCAACGCAATTACGCACCACCGTTACCGGCAACGATCGATGACGCCAATACCGTCGCACCTGCGACCAGGAGGAACAACGTGGCGAACCCCAGTTCTCAGAAATTCATTGCGCGCAACCGCGCGCCGCGGGTGCAGATCGAGTATGACGTCGAGCTCTACGGCGCCGAAAAGAAGGTCCAGCTGCCGTTCGTCATGGGTGTCATGGCCGACCTCGCCGGCAAGCCTGCCGAGCCGTTGGCGCCGGTCGCCGAGCGCAAGTTCCTGGAAATCGACGTCGACAACTTCGACTCGCGCCTCAAGGCCATGCAGCCCCGGGTGGCCTTCCACGTGCCCAACGAGCTGACCGGCGAAGGCAACCTGAGCCTGGACATCACCTTCGAAAGCATGGACGACTTCAGCCCCGCCGCCGTGGCGCGCAAGGTCGACTCGCTGAACCAGCTGCTCGAAGCGCGGACCCAGCTGGCCAACCTGCTGACCTACATGGACGGCAAGACTGGCGCCGAAGAAATCATCATGAAAGCCATCAAGGATCCGGCCCTGCTCCAGGCCTTGGCCAGCGCGCCAAAGCCCCAGGACGCCGAGCCGAACGCTTAACCAGGACATTGCCTCATGACCGATCCGATGCGTGATACCCAGGCCCAGCCAGCGGCCACCGAGCAAGCCAGCGAGTTCGCTTCGCTGTTGCTGCAAGAATTCAAACCCAAGACCGAGCGCGCTCGCGAAGCCGTCGAAACCGCGGTTCGCACTCTGGCCGAACAGGCCCTGGCGCAAACCGACCTGGTGTCCAATGACGCGATCAAGTCGATCGAATCGATCATCGCCGCCATCGACGCCAAGCTCACCGCCCAGGTCAACCAGGTGATTCACCACCCCGAGTTCCAGAAACTGGAAAGCGCCTGGCGTGGCCTGCACTACCTGGTCAACAACACCGAGAGCGACGAGCAACTGAAGATTCGTGTGCTCAACATCTCCAAGCCGGACCTGCACAAGACCCTGAAGAAATTCAAGGGCACGGCCTGGGACCAGAGCCCGCTGTTCAAGAAGATGTACGAAGAAGAATACGGCCAGTTCGGCGGCGAGCCGTACGGCTGCCTGGTCGGCGACTACTACTTCGACCAATCGCCACCGGATGTCGAGCTGCTGGGCGAGCTGTCCAAGGTGTGCGCCGCCATGCACTCGCCGTTCATCGCCGCGGCCTCGCCGACCGTGATGGGCATGGGCTCGTGGCAGGAGCTGTCGAACCCGCGCGATCTGACCAAGATCTTCACCACCCCCGAGTACGCCGGCTGGCGTTCGCTGCGTGAGTCGGAAGACTCGCGCTACATCGGCCTGACCATGCCGCGCTTCCTGGCGCGCCTGCCCTATGGTGCCAAGACCGACCCGGTGGAAGCCTTCGCCTTCGAAGAAGACACCGATGGCGCCGACAGCGCCAAGTACACCTGGGCCAACGCCGCCTATGCAATGGCGGTGAACATCAACCGCTCGTTCAAATACTACGGCTGGTGCTCGCGGATTCGCGGCGTCGAGTCGGGCGGCGAAGTA
Organism: Pseudomonas tructae; assembly: GCF_004214895.1. Taxonomy (NCBI): domain Bacteria; kingdom Pseudomonadati; phylum Pseudomonadota; class Gammaproteobacteria; order Pseudomonadales; family Pseudomonadaceae; genus Pseudomonas; species Pseudomonas tructae. The sequence continues at coordinate 5,657,688 of NZ_CP035952.1, forward strand.
CAGAACCTGCCGGCGCACACCTTCCCCACCGATGACGGTGGCGTGGACATGAAGTGCCCGACCGAAATCGCCATCTCCGACCGCCGTGAAGCGGAACTGGCGAAGAACGGCTTCATGCCGCTGCTGCACAAGAAGAACACCGACTTCGCCGCGTTCATCGGCGCCCAGTCGCTGCAAAAGCCTGCCGAGTACGACGATCCGGACGCCACCGCCAACGCCAACCTGGCCGCGCGCCTGCCGTACCTGTTCGCCACCTGCCGCTTCGCTCATTACCTGAAGTGCATCGTGCGCGACAAGATCGGCTCGTTCAAAGAGAAGGACGAGATGCAGCGCTGGCTGCAGGACTGGATCCTCAATTACGTCGATGGCGATCCGACCCACTCCACCGAGACCACCAAGGCCCAGCATCCGTTGGCCGCCGCTGAAGTGGTGGTGGAAGAAGTCGAAGGCAACCCGGGTTACTACAACTCGCGCTTCTACCTGCGCCCGCACTACCAGCTCGAAGGGCTGACCGTGTCGCTGCGCCTGGTCTCGAAGTTGCCATCGGCCAAGGGCGCCTGAGCCCGGGCTCGCTAAAACGCCCCGCACTGCGGGGCGTGCACTGAAAAACAATGTGGTAGATGCCACACTCTGGAGACAACATGGCAGTTGATATTTTCATCAAGATCGGCGACATCAAGGGCGAGTCCATGGACAAGGCCCACAAGGACGAAATCGATGTGCTGAACTGGAGCTGGGGCATGGCCCAGTCCGGCAACATGCACATGGGCGGTGGCGGTGGCGCCGGCAAGGTCAACATCCAGGACCTGTCGCTGACCAAGTACGTCGACAAATCCAGCCCTAACCTGATGATGCACTGCTCCAGCGGCAAGCACATCGACAAGGTCACGCTGACCGTGCGCAAGGCCGGTGGCGAAAGTCAGGTTGATTACCTGGTCATCAACCTCGAAGAGGTGCTGATCACCTCGCTGAGCACCGGCGGCTCAGGCAGCGATGACCGCCTGACCGAGAACGTCACCCTGAACTTCGGCATCGTCAAGGTCGACTACCAGCCGCAGAAAGCTGACGGCACCAAAGACGGCGGCCCGGTCAAGTACGGCTGGAACGTGCGCCAGAACATCAAGGCCTGATGCGTTTCGCCCTCTTCGCGGGGCAAGCCCGCTCCTACAAAAAGGTGGGAGCGGGCTTGCCCCGCGATAGGCGCAACGCGATCCTGACCCCCACCACCGGAGCCACCCCTTGGTAGCCGAAATCGCTGCACGTGACCGCCTGCAGCCTTCGCTGCTCGATCGTCTGACCGACGATGAGCCCGGCAACCTGCAAGAAGCCAATGACAAACGCGTGCTGTCGCTGAACCAACTGAAGGCTTCGGTACTGCGCGACCTCACCTGGCTGCTCAACACCACCTCGCTGCTCGATGCGGCCACCACGTTGAACACCCCGGCTGGCACCTCGGTAGTCAACTACGGGCTGCCGGCACTGGCGGGTAACAGCGCCTCGAACATCGATATCAGCGCACTGGAGAGCATCATTTACCAGGTCATCGCCACCTTCGAGCCACGCATCCTGCGCAACAGCCTGCGAGTTCGCGCCCAGGTCGCGGCGGGGGAAATGAACAACAACGCCCTGAGCTTCGAGATCGAAGGCGACCTCTGGGCCCAGCCAGCGGCGCTGCCGTTGTTGCTGCGCACCGACCTTGACCTGGAATCCGGGCATGTCCGGGTTGCCCCCGCCGAGCGCCGGAGGCGTTCATGAACCCGCGCCTGCTCGAGCTGTATAACCAGGAACTGCAGCACATCCGCGAGAGCGCGGCAGAATTTGCCCGGGAATACCCGAAGATCGCCGGGCGCCTGACCCTGTCGGGCATCGACTGCGCCGATCCTTACGTCGAGCGCCTGCTCGAAGGTTTTGCCTACCTGACGGCCAGGGTCCAACTCAAGCTCGATGCCGAATACCCGACCTTCACCCACAACCTGCTGGAAATCGCCTACCCGCATTACCTGGCACCGACGCCGTCGATGACCGTGGTGCAGATGCAGGCCGATCCTGACGAAGGTTCGCTCAGTGGCGGTTTCACCCTGCCGCGTGGCACTGTGCTGCGCGCCGCCCTTGGCCGTGACTCACAAACACCGTGCGAATTTCGCAGCGCCCATCCGGTTACCTTGTGGCCACTGCAAGTTGCCCAGGCCGAATACTTCGGTAACCCCGCAGCCAGCCTCGGGCGCCTTGCCGCCAGCGAGCCGAAAGCTCGCGCCGGGTTGCGTATCACCTTGCGTACCGGCGCTGAGCTGGCATTCAACAGCCTTGGTCTGGACAGCCTGCCGCTGTACCTGAACGGTGCCGATGAACTGCCGTTTCGCCTGTACGAGCAACTGCTGGGCAATGCCTGTGCGGTGTTCGCCCGCCAGCCGGGCCGCGACTGGGTCGAGCGCATTCCATTGTCGGCCTTGCGCCCCTGCGGCTTCGATGACCGCGAAGCGGCGCTGCCGGTGGTCCCGCAGGCGTTCCAGGGTTACCGCCTGCTGCAGGAATACTTCGCCCTGCCGCAGCGCTTTTTGTTTGTCGAATTCGCCGAGCTCGATCGCGCAGTGAAACGTTGCGACGGTCAGGAGCTGGAACTGATCGTACTGTTCGAGCGCTACGACCAGGCCCTGGAAGGCAGCGTCGGTGTCGAGCAGTTCGTGCCCTTCTGTACCCCGGCGATCAACCTGTTCCCGCGCCGGGTCGACCGTATCCACCTGAGCGAGCGGGTCAACGAGCACCATGTGATCGCCGACCGCACCCGGCCGACCGATTTCGAAATCCATTCGCTGAGCAGCGTGACCGGCCATGGCACCGGCCCCGACCAAAGCTTCCTGCCCTTCTATGCGGTGCGCGACCCCTCGCGCTATGGTCGTGACCAGGCTTACTACATCGTCCGCCGTGAGCCGCGCATGCTGTCCAGCGAGCAACGCCGCAACGGCACCCGCTCGACCTATATGGGTAGCGAAACCTTCATCAGCCTGGTCGATGGCCAGCAGGCTCCCCATCGCCACGACCTGCGTCAGCTAGGCGTCAGTGCCTTGTGCACCAACCGCGACTTGCCGCTGTTCATGAACCTTGGCGACGGTCGCAGCGACTTCACCCTGGCCGACAGCGCGCCAGTAGCGGCCATTCGCTGCCTGGCCGGGCCGAGCCGGCCGCGTGCCAGCCACGCCCATGACAACAAAGCCTGGCGCCTGATCAGCCAACTGTCGCTGAACTACCTGTCGCTGACCGAAGAAGGCCAGGGCGCAGCCGCCTTGCGTGAGCTGTTGCGCCTGTATGGCGACAGCCATGACGCCGCCTTGCAGCTGCAGATCGACGGCCTGCGCGAGGTCAGCAGCAAGGCCTGTACTCGACGTCTGCCGATGCCCGGGCCGATCGTCTTTGGCCGCGGCCTGGAAATCACCCTTGAGTTCGATGAGAACGCCTTCCGCGGCACCGGAGTGTTCCTCCTGGGTGCGGTGTTCGAACGTTTCCTGGCACGTTACGTGTCGATCAACAGCTTTACCGAAACGGTACTCCGTACCACCGAACGCGGCGAGATCATGCGATGGAAAGCCAAGCCCGGACGCCGTCCGACCCTGTGAATATCTTGAGCCAGATGCAGGCCACCCCCTGGAAGCATGATTTCTTCCAGGCCTTGCGCCGGCTTGAGTGCCAATCGCCGCAGCTGCCACGCTTTGGCCATTCGCTGCGCCTGGTCGATGACCCTGTTCGGCTTGGCCAGCAGCTCGATTGTGCCTTTGCACCGGCGACCCTGGCGGCGCTGACACCGGCCAGCGATCAGGGCCCGGCGCGCCTGGAGCAGTTTTTCTTCGGCCTGGGCGGCCCCAACGGCCCGTTGCCGCTGCACCTGACCGAGTACATGCGCGAGCGCCAGCGCAACAACGCCGACAGCACCAGCAAACGCTTTCTCGATGTGTTTCACCATCGCCTGTTGAGCCTGTTTTACCGCGCCTGGGCCGAGGCCCGGCCGACCGTCAGCCATGACCGTCCCGATGACGACTACTGGGCTGCTCGCCTGGCCGCCCTGAGTGGGCGCGGTACCCCTGCGCTGCGCGATCAGGGCCCGCTGCCGGACACCGCCAAACTGCACTACAGCGGCCACCTCGCCGCCCAGACCCGCTACCCCGATGGCCTGCGCGGCATTCTCGGGGCGTATTTCGGCGTGCCGGTGAGCATCGAGGAATACGTCGGCCAATGGCTGCAACTGCCCGAGCGCAGCCGCCTGGGCGCGAGCGCCAACCAGTTGGGGGTGGACCTGTGCCTGGGCAGCCACGTCTGGGACCGCCAGCACAAGTTTCGCATCTGCCTGGGGCCGCTGAGCCTGGACCAGTACCTGTCGCTGTTGCCCGATGGCGCTGCCTTTGCCGAACTGGTGGCCTGGGTCGCCGAGCACCAGGGGCATGAGCTGGACTGGGACCTGCAGCTGATTCTGCAGCAGGACGAAATTCCCGCCCTGCAACTCAACACTGGCCGGCGCCTGGGTTTCGATACCTGGCTCGGCCGTCCGCAACACGATGCCCGCGACCTGACACTGGCTCGGTACTACGCCGAGCAGACGAGCGCATCGCAATCCACAAGGAGTCCGGAACATGGGTGAAATCAGCCGCGCCGCGCTGTTCGGCAAACTCAACAGCGTCGCTTACAAGGCCATAGAGGCCGCCACGGTGTTCTGCAAGTTGCGGGGCAACCCCTATGTGGAACTGGCCCACTGGTTTCACCAACTGCTGCAACTGCAGGACTCGGACCTGCACCGCATCATTCGCCAGTTCAACCTTGAGCCTGCGCGCCTGGCCCGTGAGCTGACCGATGCCCTGGACCGTCTGCCGCGCGGCTCGACCTCGATCACCGACCTGTCCTCTCACGTAGAAGAAGCCGTCGAGCGTGGCTGGGTGTATGGCAGCCTGATGTTCGGCGAGAGCCAGGTGCGCACCGGCTACCTGGTGCTCGGCATCCTCAAGACCCCGAGCCTGCGTAATGCCTTGCTTGGCCTGTCGTCGGAGTTCGCCAAGATCAAGGTCGAAGCCCTCAGCGAGCGCTTTGATGAGTACGTCGGCGATTCACCGGAGAACGCCCTGGGCGCCAGCGACGGCTTCACTGCCGGCGCCGTACCGGGTGAAGCCAGTGGCGCCATGGCCCCCAGCGCCCTGGGCAAGCAGGAAGCACTCAAGCGCTTTACCGTCGACCTCACCGAGCAAGCGCGCAGCGGCAAGCTTGATCCGATCGTTGGCCGCGACGAAGAGATCCGCCAACTGGTGGATATCCTCATGCGTCGCCGGCAGAACAACCCGATCCTCACCGGTGAGGCGGGTGTAGGCAAAACGGCGGTGGTTGAAGGCTTTGCCCTGCGGATCGTTGCCGGCGATGTCCCGCCGTCGCTCAAGGACGTCGAACTGCGCAGCCTGGATGTCGGCCTGTTGCAGGCCGGGGCGAGCATGAAGGGCGAGTTCGAACAGCGCCTGCGCCAGGTCATCGAAGACGTGCAGGCCTCGCCCAAACCAATCATTCTGTTCATCGACGAAGCCCACACCCTGGTCGGTGCCGGCGGCGCAGCCGGTACCGGTGATGCCGCCAACCTGCTCAAGCCCGCCCTGGCCCGCGGCAGCCTGCGCACCGTGGCCGCCACCACCTGGGCCGAGTACAAGAAACACATCGAGAAAGACCCGGCCCTGACCCGCCGCTTCCAGGTGGTGCAAGTTGCCGAACCGAGCGAAGACAAAGCCCTGCTGATGATGCGTGGCGTGGCCTCGACCATGGAGCAGCACCATCAGGTGCAGATCCTCGATGAAGCCCTGGAGGCCTCGGTCAAGCTCTCCCACCGCTACATTCCGGCACGGCAGTTGCCGGACAAGTCCGTCAGCCTGCTCGACACCGCTTGCGCCCGCGTCGCCATCAGCCTGCACGCGGTGCCGGCAGAAGTGGACGATAGCCGCCGACGAATCGAGGCGCTGGACACCGAGCTGCAGATCATCGCCCGCGAACAGGCGATCGGTATCGCCATTGGTAACCGCCAGCAACAGGCGCAAACTCTGCTGGCTGCCGAGCGCGAGCGCCTGCTCGAACTGGAAAGCCGCTGGGCCGAAGAGAAAGCCCTGGTCGACGAACTGCTGGCGACCCGTGCGCAGCTGCGCGAAAACGTCGGCGAAGTCGACCGCGATACCGGCAGCGCACAAAGCCATGAGCTGCGCGAAACACTGCTCGACCTGCAGCAACGCCTGAGCGACCTGCAAGGTGAAAGCCCGCTGATCCTGCCGACCGTCGACTACCAGGCGGTGGCCTCGGTGGTTGCCGACTGGACCGGCATTCCGGTCGGGCGCATGGCCCGCAACGAGCTGGAAACCGTGCTCAAGCTCGACCAGCACCTGGCCAAGCGCATCATTGGCCAGGACCATGCCCTGCAAATGATCGCCAAGCGCATCCAGACCTCCCGCGCTGGCCTCGACAACCCCAACAAGCCAATCGGTGTGTTCATGCTCGCCGGCACCTCCGGGGTGGGCAAGACCGAAACTGCCCTGGCCCTGGCCGAAGCCATGTACGGCGGTGAGCAGAACGTCATCACCATCAACATGAGCGAGTTCCAGGAAGCCCATACCGTCTCGACCCTCAAGGGCGCCCCGCCTGGCTATGTCGGCTACGGCGAAGGTGGCGTGCTGACCGAGGCGGTACGACGCAAACCCTACAGCGTGGTGCTGCTGGACGAGGTGGAAAAAGCCCACCCGGACGTGCACGAGATCTTCTTCCAGGTGTTCGACAAGGGCGTCATGGAAGACGGCGAAGGCCGGGTTATCGACTTCAAGAACACCCTGATCCTGCTCACCACCAACGCCGGTACCGAGCTTATTTCCCAGGTGTGCAAGGATCCGCAGAACGTCCCGCAGCCCGAGGCCATTGCCACCGCCCTGCGCCAACCGTTGCTGGAGATCTTCCCACCAGCGTTGCTTGGACGCCTGGTGACCATCCCCTACTACCCGCTCAGCGACGAGATGCTCAAGGCCATTACCCGCCTGCAGCTCGAACGCATCCGCAAGCGCGTGCAGGGCACCCACAAGGTCGCCTTCGACTACGACGACGAGGTGGTCGAGCTGATCGTCTCGCGCTGCAGCGAGACCGAAAGCGGCGGGCGGATGATCGACGCGATCCTGACCAACAGCCTGCTGCCGGACATGAGCCGCGAGTTCCTCACCCGCATGCTCGAAGGCAAGGCCCTGGCCGGGGTGCGCATCAGCCGCCGCGACAACGACCTGCACTACCACTTCAGCGACGCGCCATGATGGCGCGTTCAACGAGATAGACGATGCTATTCAAGCAATTCACCCGACTGGCGCAGATCAATAGCCCCCTGGGCCCGGATGCGCTGATCCTGGCGGAAATGGGCGGCGGCGAAGAGCTGGGGCGGCTGTTCGATTACGAATTGCAGCTGACCTCGGACAATTCGGCGATCGACCTCAACCAACTGCTGGGCAAGCCCATGAGCTTGAGCCTGGAGCTGGGTCTGGGCCGCTCGCGGTACTTTCACGGCATCGTTTCGCGCTGCAGCCAGAGTATCGACCGCGGCCAGTTCGCCAGTTATCGGGTGACCTTGCGGCCATGGTTGTGGTTGCTGAGCAAGACCTCCGACTGCCGCATCTTCCAGAACCAGACCATCCCGCAGATCATCAAGCAGGTGTTTCGCGACCTGGGGTTTTCCGACTTCGAAGACAGCCTCAGCCGGCCTTACCGCGAGTGGGAATACTGCGTGCAGTACCGCGAAACCAGCTTCGACTTCGTCAGCCGGCTAATGGAACAGGAAGGTATCTACTACTACTTCCGCCACGAAAAGGACCGCCACGTGCTGGTCCTGGCCGATGCCTATGGTGCCCACCAGGTGGTGCCCGGTTACGAGTCGGTGCCGTACTTTCCGCCCGATGGCCAGCACCGCGAGCGTGATCACCTCAACGACTGGCACCTGGCCCAGGAGGTGCAGTCCGGCTCGCTGGAGCTCAACGACTACGACTTCCAGCGCCCCAGCGCGCGCATCGACGTACGCTCGCAAATGCCGCGGCCGCACACCGCAGGCGATTATCCGCTGTACGACTACCCCGGCACCTACGTGCAGAGCGAGGACGGCGAGCACTACGCCCGCACCCGCATCGAGGCGCTGCAAAGCCTGCATGAACGCATCGAGCTGCGCGGCAACGCCCGAGGCCTGGCGGCAGGCAATCTGTTCAGCATGAGCGGCTTCAGCCGCCAGGACCAGAACCGTGAGTACCTGATCGTCGGCGCCCGCTATTACATTGTCCAGGAGCGCCTGGAAACCGGTGGTGGCGGCGGCAATGCCCAGTTCGAAAGCAACCTCAGTTGCATCGACGGGCAGCAGAGCTTCCGCCCCCTGGCCAGTACCCTGCGCCCACAGGTCAGGGGCCCACAGACGGCGATCGTGGTCGGCCCGGCCGGTGAAGAGATCTGGACCGACCAGTATGGCCGGGTCAAGGTGCATTTTTACTGGGACCGGCATGACCAGTCCAACGAAAACAGCTCGTGCTGGATTCGCGTCTCCCAGGCCTGGGCTGGCAAGAACTGGGGCTCGATGCAGATCCCGCGCATCGGCCAGGAAGTGATTGTCAGCTTTCTGGAAGGTGACCCGGACCGCCCGATCATCACCGGGCGGGTCTACAACGCCGAGCAGACCGTACCTTACGACCTGCCGGCCAATGCCACCCAGAGCGGGATGAAAAGCCGTTCGAGCAAGGGTGGTACACCTGCGAACTTCAACGAAATCCGCATGGAAGACAAGAAGGGCGCCGAGCAGCTGTACATCCACGCCGAGCGCAACCAGGACATCGCCGTCGAGAACGACGAGAGCCACTGGGTGGGCCACAACCGCAACAAGGTGGTGGACTTCAGCGAAGTGGCGACCATCGGCGAAGACCGCATTCGCGCGGTCAAGCGCGATGACATCCTGCTGGTGGGTTCGACCAAGACCGACAGCATCAGCCGCAGCTACCTGATCGAGGTCGGCGAGAACCTGCGCCTGGTCTGCGGCAAGAGTGTGCTTGAACTCAACGCCAGCGGCCAGATCAACCTCACCGGCGTGCAGTTCAACTTCAACGCCGAAGGCAACGCCCAGTTCAACACCGGCGGCACCCTTGACCTGAACATCGGCGGCGCCCCCGGCGCCACAGCGGACGGGCAAGGCGTCAAAGGCACCATCGATGGTGCCGTGGAAGCGATCTTCCCCAAGCCCAAAGCCAGCCAATAACGAGACCTTTGCGTCATGACTTATCGCCTCAACGAATTCCAGTTTGCCTTGCCCGATGCCCAGGTGCAGGACACGACGATCAACATCCTGCGCTTTGCCGAGCTGGGTACTTCGCTGATCGTCAGCCGCAGCCTGCTGGCTGACGGCGAAACCCTGCAGAGCAACTTCGACGGCCAGCTCGAACGTCTGCAGCAGCAGGTCAAGGACCTGCGCTTTCAACCCGGCCAGGCTGTGCGCCTGGGCGTCGATCAGTCGGTAGAGGGCATCGAGCTGCGTAGTCAGTTCAGCAAGGGCAATGAAAAGGTCTACCAGTTCCAGCTGGCCCTGGTGCTGCCAGGCACCCGCAAGATGTTCGCCCTGAGTTACGTCAAGGGCCAGCCACTGGGCGATGCCGAAGCTGCGCACTGGGCGGCAATCAAGCAATCGCTGAACTTCGACGCCACGGCCTGATGAGCACCTTGCATGTCTGACGCTCTATGGGCCGCCCGCCAGGGCGATGCGCTGATGCACACCTCGATGATGGCCGACATTGTCAGTGGCGTGCTGGAAGTCGCGGCCAACGTCGCCATCGGCATCGTCGCTACCGCAGCGGTGACCGCAGCGCTGGGCCTGACCGTGGTGACCGGCGGCCTGGGCTGCTTCGTGCTTGGCGCGGTGGTCGGCATCGTGGTTGGCGTGGCCATGAGCAAGACCGGAGCCGACAAAGGCTTGAGCAGTTTATGCGAGGGCATCGGCAACGCCCTGTTCCCACCCTCGGTGCAGGCCAATATCCTCACCGGCTCAAAGAATACCCACACCAATGGCAAGCCGGCCGCCCGCGCCGCTGGCGTCATCGTTGCTGCCGCTGCCCCCGCAGGCAGTGATGCCGCTCAGCCGCCTGGCGAAGAGGAAGAAGAAAGCTTTCTCGACATGGCCAAGGGCTTTTTCTCGCAGATGTGGCGGCCCACGGTCGCCAGCCCCGCGCCCAATACCGAGCCTGCCGACGACGACAAGATCCTCTGCAGCAAGCACCCGCCCATGCCGCCGCAGTACCTGGCCGAAGGCTCGAGCAAGGTCACCATCAACGGCCACCCGGCCTGTCGCAGTGGTGATCGCAGTACCTGCGAGGCAGTGATCGTCGATGCCGGGCTGATCTCCAACAACGTGCGTATTGGCGGCGGTTCGATCGTGGTCCGCGAGATTCGCAGCGGCAAGACCCCGGGCATCGGCCTGGCGATTACCGCGTTGATGATGCTGCGCGGGCGGGGCGGCAAGTTCTACAGCAAGTTCGGCTGCATGCTGATCGGCGGCATCGCCAGTGCGGTCACCAGCCAGGTGACCGGAGCGATTACCAGTGCCATTGCCGGCTCACCCAACCCGGTACATGTGCCCACCGGGGCGAAGATCCTAGGTGGCGAAGCAGAGCTCGACTTCAGCCTGCCAGGTCTCATCCCGTTGGACTGGCAGCGCTATTACAACAGCCGTGACGAGCGCCGTGATGGCCTGTTCGGTGCTGGTTGGAGCGTTGATTACGAAGTCTTCGTGGCCATCGAGGCCCACCCCGAAGGCGGTGAACGCCTGCTGTTCACCGACGAACAGGCACGTGTGATCGACATGGGCGACATCCCCCGGGGTGAGGCGGTGTTCAGCGCTGGCGAAGGCCTGAGCGTGCGCCGCGCCCTCGATGGCGAGCTGCTGATAGAAAGCGCCGACGGCCTCTACCGCCTGTTCCAGCCTACCCCGGGCAACCCGCAGCGCCTGCGCCTGACGCAGTTGGGCGACCGCAACGACAACCGCATCTACCTGGACTACGACGCCAGTGGCCGCTTGCACGCACTGCGCGACACCTTTGATCACGTCCGCGTACAGCTGATTTACAGTGCCCAATGGCCGGGACGGGTCAGCCAGATCGAACGCCTTTATAGCGACGATTCGAGCGAGCGCCTGGCCAGCTACAGCTACGACAACGCGGGCGATCTTGCCGAAGTGCGCGACGCCAATGACCAGGTGCAACGTCGCTTCGCCTATGACCAGGGCCGGCGCATGGTTGAACACCAACTGCCAGGCGGCCTGCGCTGTTTCTATGAGTGGCTGTGGACTGCCGATGACTGGCGCGTGGCCCGGCACTGGACCGACGAGGGTGACGAATACCGTTTCGACTATGACATCCAAGCGGGTATCACCCGGGTCACCGACGGTTTGCAACGGGTCAGCAGCCGTCACTGGAACCCGCAGTACCAGATTACCCAGTACACCGATGCCCTTGGCCAGACCTGGCACTTCCAGTGGAACGACGAACGCCAGTTGCTGGCCGCGACCGACCCGCAAGGCGGGCAATGGCAGTACCACTACGACGAGTCCGGCAACCTGAGCCAAAGCATCGACCCGCTGGGCCGCAGCGAATCGACCCTGTGGCTGCAGCACTGGTCGCTGCCCCGCGTGCAGACCGACAAGGCCGGCAATCGCTGGCGCTACCGCTACGACCAGCGCGGCAATTGCAGCAGCACAACCGACCCGCTGGGCAACATTACCCGCTACCGCTATGACGAACGCGGCCAGGTGGTGGAGATTATCGATGCGGCGGGCAAGCACAAGCACCTGCGCTGGAACGAACAGGGCCTGCTGGTTGAACAGGTCGATTGCTCGGGGTATCCAACCCGCCTGAGCTACGACCGGCGCGGGCACCTGCAGGCCGTTACCGACGCCCTCGGCGAGCGTACCGAGTACCAGTACGATGCCCAGGGCAAGCTGTTTGCCACGCAAATGCCGGACGGGCGCAGCGAGCACTACCAGCTTGAACGCGATGGCCAGCTCAATAGCTATACCGACCCGGCCGGGCACACCACCCGCTACCGCTACAACCGTCGCGGCCAGGTCCAACAACGTATCGACCCCCATGGCCGGCTGGTGCAGTTCAGCTATGACGCCTATGGTCGCCTGCAAACCCTGAGCAACGAGAACGGCGAAAGCTACAGGTTCAGCTGGGACCTGCTCGATCGCCTGGTCGAGCAGCAGGATCTGGACGGCAGCATCAAACGCTATGCCTACGCAGCGCTGGACAGTATCAGTCGTCTGACGTTTATCCCGGCACCGTCGGCGGCCGACCCGGCTCTGCCGCCCATCATCCACCAGTTCAGTCACGATGCCGTCGGCCGCTTGACCGACAAGCAGACCGACGATGGCCACACGCACTATCGCTATGACGACGAGGATCAGCTCACGGCGATCAGCTTCACCGACACGGCCGGGGAAACCGAACAACTGGCCTTCGCCTATGACGCGCTTGGCCAACTGCTGGAAGAACATAGCGCCGCTGGAGTGCTACAGCATCACTATGACGAACTCGGCAACCTGAGCCAGACCCAACTGCCCGATGGCCGCTGGCTCAACCGCCTGTACTACGGCAGCGGTCACCTGCACCAGATCAACCTCGACGGCACGCTGATCAGCGACTTCGAACGCGACCGCCTGCACCGTGAGGTCCTGCGCACCCAGGGCCGCATCAGCACCCGCAGCGAGTACGACCGCAGCGGTCGCTTGCGCTCGCGCCTGCGTCGCCCCGGCCAGCAACCGCCGCAACTGCCGGCCGCCGTGCAACAACGCTTCGACTTCGATCCGGCCGACAACCTGATCAGCCGCTTCCAGCAACAACCTGGCAGCCAGCATCAGCAATTGCTGCACTACGATGCCAGCGGTCGGGTGATGGCCAGTCAAGAGGCCGGCCGCGGCCAGAGCGAAGCTTTCGCCTACGACGGCGCCGCCAACTTGCTCGACAGCACCCAGGCCGGCGTGGGCCTGGTCCGCCACAACCGCTTGCTGACCTACCAGGACAAACGCTACCGCTACGACGCCTTTGGCCGCCTGGTAGAAAAACGCAGCAGCCGGCGCGGCACCCAGCACTTCAGTTACGACGCCGAGCATCGCCTGATCCAGGTACGCAGCCAGCATGGCGGTCGCGAGCGTGTGCTGAACATGCGCTACGACCCGTTGGGCCGGCGTATCGAGAAGCGTGAGTACGATGACCAGGGCAACCTGCTCGACCAGACCCGCTTCGTCTGGGACGGCCTGCGCCTTTTGCAAGAACACCGGCACAGCCAGACCAGCCTGTACCTGTACGTCGAAGACAGCCATGAACCGCTGGCCCGGGTGGACGGTGTCGGGGCGCACCAGCAGGTGCGCCACTACCACAACGACCTCAACGGCCTGCCCGAACAACTGACCGACGCCGGCGGCGAAACCATCTGGCAGGCGCGCTACCAGGTCTGGGGCAATACCCTGGAGGAAAGGCGGGAAGCGCAGTACATCGAAGAGCAGAACCTGAGGTTCCAGGGCCAGTACCTGGACCGCGAGACCGGGCTGCACTACAACACGTTTCGCTTCTATGATCCGGATATCGGGCGTTTTACTCAGCCCGATCCGATCGGGCTTGAAGGCGGGCTGAACCTATACTATTACGCGCCCAATCCTTTTACCTGGCTCGACCCGTTCGGCCTGACCAGTTGCGGCACACCGAGAAAGTCCGCGAACCCGTCAAAAGTAGTTAATGACCTTAAAGCGTTCAGCAGTAAACGTTTCCGCTTTGGCAGCAATACGTTCAAACTTGACAAGAGTGGCATGAAGCATATTCTTGAGCGCCATCACCCTAAATACTGGGATGGTTCTGTAAAGGCGCGGCAAAGTTTCCTGTCCCCGAAACTGTCGATCAAAGATGTTTCGAATGTTGTGCGCGATGTCATGCAACAAAACCGAGGCGTGCTGACAAACAAGGGCACCGTAGGTAAGTACCAGATCAGTGGCACTTCGAACGGCGTAGAATATGTGGTCGGATTCAATAACGGCAGAGTAGGACAACTGTATCCCAAATGAAAAATCGAATTACAATTGAAACCTATGTAAAGACGGGTGAACGCTTTACCGATTTCTTCGAGTACGAAGGAGGGTTCAATAGCCAGGATTCCATAGAGGGCGCACTGGTTCTCTCCATCAATGGTACGTCGCTGATCGACAAGAGCATGTTTGATTATGTCGATGACCTGTGGAGTTATTTGTCGGAAGGATTGCAGCACGTCAGTGAGGGTAAAGCATTCAGCTGTTTCTTCCCTGACCAGCCAATTGAAGTCAAAATGACGCCCAGCAATGCTCGCCTGCAGCTGAGTGTCAATTGCCACCGCGAGGTCTCGGTTACAGTCGATACAGATGAGTTTGTCAGGGTCATGAGTGAACACGCCCGCCAATTCTTTACCCACTTGCAGAAGATTGAACCGGGTGCCAAAGGGACGTGCAGCTATGCCTTGGGATACTTGGATAAAATCCATCGGTGAACGTCAATAACCGAGCCAATCTCAATCTACAAAGGGAAATGCCCTACCCAGCCGGATTCCACCACAGCAGTTGTGGAGGCACGTAACGTGAACAAAGGTGTTGCAGTCAAGATCCACTGGACCGATGAAGATAAAGGGGGCAAGTCCATACTGCCGCAGGGCACGCCCTACTATGTCATTACCGACTTGCTGGAGGGGCGCTCAGGGGTAAAGACAAACTGGAGCCTTGTACTCGAGGTCGAGAACAACTCTGAGGGCAATCACAGCAGAACTGGCACAGGTCGCGCCTATTTTCTGGTGGAGGACGCACCGACATCGTTGCTCAAGAGCGGCTACTCATTGATCGTTCATGAAGGCAGAAAACAGGTGGCTCGCGTCGAGGTTATCTAACGCTACACCGGCCCAATTCCTTCGCCGCTGCCGCTGAAGTATCATCCGCACCCCGCTCAAACTCACATGGACGTCCGATGAAAGCCGCCGCGCGCCTGCTTCCTGCTGCCCTGTTCGCCGCCTGCCTGCACAGCCCCGCCACCGTTGCCGCAGGCTTTGACTGCAGCAAGGCCAGCACCCTGGTGGAAACCGCCATCTGTACCACGCCGTCGCTGTCGGCCAAGGACGATAAGCTCAACGAACTCTACAAGCCGCTGAAGGATCGCAAGATCTTCCGTGAACTGGAGAGCTTCTGGCTGCAGGAAGTGCGCAACCGTTGCGAGAAAGCCGACTGCCTGGACGTTGCCTACGACCAACAGATTAAACTGCTGACGCCCGCTCCGGCCGTGGCTCCCATCGATCCACAGTCCCTCCAGCCTCTTTCTCGCGAACAGCGCTACACCCAGATCGAAGATGAGCCGTGGCAGCGCTTTGCCCTGGCTACCGTCCCGAACAAGAGCGACGAGCATTTTGTCTATCTGGTAGACGCCGTCACCCTGAATGGCGTGCTGAACGTGGTGCTGTTTGTCGCCGAAAAGCAGGATGAAGAAGCCAGCAATCCGGGCAACATCTATGAGAGCCGCCCTGTCGGCACGCTCTATGAATATTCCGATGCCCGCCCTGGCCTGCACGCGTTCGCCCACGATGTACGCTTCGACGGCTGGAGCAATATCTCTGCCTATGACCAGGGCCAGCGTTACGCCGGGATCATTGACGGGGTGTTCTACTACCGGCACAAGACCAATGGCGAAGCCCAGCAGAGCATGGCCTACACGTTGGGCTCCAACGCTACGCCGCAACCCTCGACGCAACTGTATGCGGCCCAGTCCAACAGCACGCGCTTTGCCAAGGCGCGGATCAGCGGTGACCTGAACCAGGACAACTCCGGCCTGTTGCTCTATTACCCGCACGTCAAGGGCGACAATCCTTATGACCGGGTGATGGACAAGGACGCCGGCGGCTGGAGCCTGGTTAACCCGACCTGGAACCCGACCCGGCCAGTGCTGTACTTCGACAACAACGGGGGGTTCGCCTGTGTCTGGCGGGTCGACCTGGTCAGCAAGCGCCTGGAGAAAATCGTCCCCGAGCATGAGGCCGTTGCCGCCCGCCCGATAGACGTCAATGGCCGCGAGGCCATCGTCTATCTGGAAGTCGACCAGTTGATGTTTGCCATCGCGCCTGACCAGTAACAACGTGCTCGACGGTCAATGCAGCTGCGCTGTGGCGGCTGCATCGCGGCATCGCCAGCCAAACCAGGCAATCACCATCACCAGCAATTGCGCGCCCATGATCAACGGCACACAGCCTGGCCACCCCCAACGCTCCCACAGCAGCGCCGGCAGCAGTGCCCCGACACTGCCGCCCAGGTAGTAGAACGTCAGGTAGCAACCCACCGCACCCGCCTTGTTATGCCTGGCGGTGGTGGTGATGAACGCGTTGGCGGCGGCCTGAGCCAGGAACACACCAGTGGAGCTCAGTGCCAGCCCGAGGATGATCCACCACAGGCTGGCAAGTAACGTCAGCAACGACCCCAGCAGCCCCAAAATACCCGCGATCACCACCAGATGCGCAGGCGGCCTGGCACCCGTCAAACGCCCGGCAATTGGCGTAACCACCAGCGCCAGGAGGAACACCGCATACACCGAACCCAGGGCGGCGACACTTAGCTTGAAGGGGGCTGCCAACAGATGCAGGCCGACATAGGTGAAGGTGGCAATCTGCGCAAACAGCACGCAGAAGCCTACCAGGCAGGCAGCCAACAACTGCGGGTTGCCCAGCGTGCTCAGGCGGGTGTTACTGACAACATCCACGACCCGCCGCGCCGCCCCAGGCAACAACCAGTGGATACACAAGCCAAGCAGCACAGTCAGCATCGCCAGCAGCACGAAAGCTTCGCGCCAGCCCAGGTATTGAGTGACCAGGCCGGTGACAAAGCGCCCGGCGAAACCGCCGAGAATGGTCCCGGCAACATACAGGCTGGTAACTTCTGTAACCTGCGCGCCCTGCCAGCGCTCGCCGATGTAAGCGACACTGGTGGCGAAGATCACCGGGATCAACATGCCTTGCACGAAGCGCCAGAGCAGCAGGCTGTCGAGGTCCTGGGCGCACGCCAGCATCAAGCCCGGCACACTCAGTAGCAACGACGCCACAACCAATACCCTCTTCGGGCGCAAGTGACGCGTCAACACCCCGACAAAGGGCGCGATCAAGGCCACCGCCAGGGTGGTCGAGGTGATGCTCCAGCTCACCTGTCTAGCGTCCACGGCAAGGCTGCGGGCGAGTTCAGCGAGAATGCCCTGGGTCGCATAGAGCGGTAGGAACGCTGCGCAGCCGCACAGGAACAGGGCGATGCGGGCGGCAGACGAATGCGCTGGCATGGCAAAACTCGTTACAGTATTGAGCAGTCTTTATAGGGCCAGGTCGTCCCGCCTGGCCAATACCGAATCCGGACCGATTGATACCTCAAGGTGCACCATGCTCGATGTGCGTAAGCTGCGCTATTTCATTGCCGTCGCCGACGACCTGCATTTCGGCCGCGCCGCTGCGCGTCTGCACCTGGCCCAGCCAGCATTGACCCGGCAGATCTCGGCGCTGGAAAGCCAGCTGGGGTTTCGTCTGTTCGAGCGCAGCAGCCGCAGTGTCAACCTGACCTGCGAAGGCCAGCAGTTCCTGCCTTATGCCCGTGGCGTCGTGGAGCAGTTGCTACGCAGCGAACATTTCGCCGCCAGGCTGGCCGCCGGAACGACCGGGCAATTGAGCATCGGCTATGCCAGCTCCGTGGCCTTGAATGAGCGTTTCACCCAGGCCATCCAGCAGTTTTCCCACACCTATCCCGCCGTGCGCCTGACCTTGGTCGAGGAACCCTCCAGTGCGCAGTGGCAGCACATTGCCGAAGGCACCCTGGAAATCGGTCTGAGCCGGCTGTTGCCGCCTCAGGAATTCGACGCGCTGCAGGTTCAGCCCCTGGATCAGGAACCGTTGCTGGTGGCCCTGGCCGCAGATGATCCACTGGCGGCCCTGGAGTGCATGAGCCTTGCGCAGTTGCAGGCGCATCCGGTGGTGCTGTACAGCGACGAACAGGGTACCGGGCTCAACGATGCCATCGAGCGCCTGTTCCAGCACTGCCAACTCCCCTTGCTGCGCGGCCCGAGAGGGCGGCAGATCACGTCGATCATTGCGCTGGTGGCCGCCGGCCAGGGCATCGCCCTGGTGCCGGCCTGTACTCGGGCACTGCACTTGCCCGGTGTGTGCTATCGCCCCTTGAGCGAGGCCGCAGCCAGCATCGACCTGCTCGCCATGAGCCATCGACATCGGCGCTCACGGGCGGCCGATGAATTTCTGCGCATCCTCGCGACTGACCCACGATGCGACGTGGCTGACAGCACAAAAAAAACAACCCCGGCCTAGGCCGGGGTTGCTGGAGACGCAAACAGCAATCAGAGGATGCTGATCGGGTACTCGATGAACACGCGGACTTCGTTGCCGTCGTCGTTGATGTCAGCCTGACGCAGGTTGTCAGAAGTACGCAGGAACGAGCTACGCAGCTTGACGGACAGATCCTTGGCCGGGCCTTCCTGGACCACGTACTTGAACTGGTTGAAGATCTCGCGCTCAGTACCTTCGCCCAAGCCACGGGTGTTGATGTTGTCACCACGCACGTAGGCTACTTTGTAGGTCAGGCCCGGTACGCCAAAGGCGCCGAAGTCCAGACCGTAGGCGATCTGCCAGGAGCGCTCGTCTTCGTTGTTGAAGTCGGACCAGTAGGAGTTGGCCAGGTAGATGGTCGAACCACCGTCACCGATGCCACCGGCATTCTGATAACCGCTGTAGTTGTAACCGGTGTCACCTGTACTGCGCTGGTGAGCGAGGGTGACCGAGTGCGGGCCAAACGCGTAAGTCGCGGCCAGGCTCCAGATCGTGTTGTCACGACGGTCGTCAGTGGCGAACTTCTTGTCCAGCTTGGTCTTGTAGCCGTTGAAGTCCAGCGTCAGGGACTGGTCATCGGCGATTGGCTGAACGTAGTTGACGCCCAGGTACTGCTTCTTCAGCACGTCTTCAACATCGGAGCCGTACAGGGAAGCCGACAGGTTGTCGGTGAACTTGTAGCTGCCGCCGAAGACGTTGATCGATTTCAGACCACCGCTGTCACGGCCCTCGGCACTTTTACGCGCTTCCTGGGTGAAACGACCGGCGTTCAGTTCCAGGCCCTTGATTTCCTTGGAGGTGATCAGGGTACCGGTGAAGCTCTCTGGCAGCAGGCGACCGTCGTCGTAGTTCAGCACGGGCAGTTCCGGCATCTGGTCACCGTACTTCAGTACAGTGTTGGACAGGCGGAATTTGACTGCTGCGCCACCACGGGCCAGGTTGTGCGGGGAGTTTTGCGGGTTGTCTGGCGTGTCGCCTTCACCCGGCTTGAAGAAGTCGATACCGCCGCCGCCATTGCGGCCCTTGCCGCCGTCCAGGCGCACAGCGTACAGACCAAACGCGTCAACACCGACACCCACGGTGCCTTGGGTGTAACCAGAGGAGAACTTGCCGATGAAGGCCTGGCCCCATTCGCTCTGGTCCTTGGCATGGTGCTTCTTGTCGCGGTTGATGAAGGCGTTGCGCAGCAGAACGCTGGCTTTGCTGTCTTCCACGAAGCCCTTGGCCTCGGCCTGGTCATTGGCCATAGCCTGAGTCGCTGCCATAAGCCCCAGCGCGATCAGACTGATCCTGGTTTTCAACATTTTATTTTCCTTATTACTTAGTCAAAGACGCTCTGTGACCAAACGCCAAAAACCACGCCCCCTGCGTGGGTTGACGCTCACGGGTCTGAAAATAAAAAGCCCGCCTGCGAATGTTCGCAGGGGGCCTTTTTTCTGGACTCTTGGCCGATGGACCTACAGGCGTTGACCGAATCCTATCTGCGTGCGGATCAGCATGTCAAAATTTCGTGAAAAGGAAGTCTTTTCGTCGGTTAGTCGCAGCCATCCGCAGCGCAAACCATTGCGCTTGACGCTTCGGCCTCGGCGCTGAGGTAGAACTGGCGATCCAGCCACTGCACGAAGGCCTCGGGCTTGCCCAGATAGGGGCCGATGTCGATCACCTGCAAGCGCCCTTCACGCTCCAGCACCAGGGTTGGGAAACCCTGCCCGCCGACATTGGCCAGGAAGGCGCGACTGGCCTGCATATGGCCTTGGGTGTCGACGTCCCGCAACGCACTGGCAAAAGCCTGCTGCGCCAGGCCGAGCTCGCCGGCGACGGCCTTGAGTACTGTTTCATCGGCAATCCGCCGCCCTTCGACATAGTGCGCACGCTGCAACCGCGCCAGCAGCTCCAGACCACGGCCAGCCAATTGCTCAGCCGCCAGCACGGCGGCGATTGGCGGCTCCGAGTCGAACAACGCCTCGTTGTCACGCAGCAAGCCTTCGAAGTAATCGCGGCCAAATGGCTGCCCGGTGTACTCGGCGATGCGCCGGTCGTGGGGCATGACGAAGTCGCGCAAGCTGGCCGAAACCCTCTGTCGGTTGGCCCCGGCCATCATCCCGCCGCCATGCAGCACGATCGGCATCAGGCCACTGGCAGCCTTGATCAGCGGCTCGGCGCCATAGCACCAGCCACACAGTGGGTCGAAAACATAGTGAAGCGTGGTTTGTACCGGCATGGATGCCTCCAGGGAAAACTGATGGCATCAGGGTAGGCCGGATGGTGATTGCGAAAAACGCTGCATGGGTTACAGCTTTGTTGCGAAAAACCGCACAAATCAGAGGTGAGACTAAAGGCCTATAGACAGAAACATTTTGAAACATACAGCTCGTCGACAAAGTCAGAAACAATTAACGTTAGTAAATGGCAAGCATTATCATTCGCGCGAAATTTTCTCACTCCAATAATTTCCCGGATGTCCGTCATGCTTGCCCCCTGCCGCCTTTCCCCCTTGACCCTGGGTTTGTCGCTGTTTTTCAGCTCAGGCCTGGTTACTGCTGCCACCACCACGCTGCCCGAAGTCTCGGTTACCGCCGAGTCCGATCGCGAGCGCGATGACCCGCGGGTACGTGAAGTCAGTACTGCAACCCGTACCGCCACACCGGCCCGCTATGTGCCTCAGGCCATTGATTCGGTGAAGACCAGCAACGTAATGGACTACGGCAGCAACGACCTGGGCAAGGCACTCAACGGCATCCCCAACGTCAGCAGCGGCGCCGATACCCGCTTTGACAGTGTGCGTATCCGCGGCTTCGACGCCAGCAACGACTTTTACCTGGACGGGATCCGCGACGACAGCCAGTACGTACGCGACCTGCACAACATCGAGCGTATCGAAGTGCTCAAGGGCCCTGCCGCCGTGCTCTATGGCCGTGGCAGCCAGGGCGGGATCGTCAACCGGGTGAGCAAGATGCCCGAAGCCGGCCGTCGCTCCAGCATCGAGGCCCAGGGCGGCAGCGAAGACCTGCGCAGCCTGTACGCCGACCTTAGCGCCGACCCGACCGACAACATCAGCCTGCGCCTGAACATGGGCAACCAGGACAACAACAGCTTCCGCGACGGCATTGATGGCAGCCGCCAGTTGTTCGCGCCGTCGATGAGCTGGCAGTTGACGCCAGACCTGAACTGGCTGGTGCAGTACGAATACAGTCGCTACAACCGTACCCCCGATCGCGGCATTCCCAGCGTCAATGGCCGCCCGGCCGACGTTGGCCGCGACACCACCTACGGCGACACCCAGCGCGATTTCATCGACGACAAGGCGCAGTCCCTGCGCTCGCGCCTGAACTATCAGCTCAGCGACAACTGGCAGGTGCGTCATACCCTGGGCCTGTTCAAGCTCAACAGCGACTTCGACAACACCTACCTGACCGGCTATAACGCCACCACCAAGCAGGTCGCCCGCCAGCGCTGGCAGCAGGACCTGAACACCCGCAACCTGTTCAACAACCTTGAACTGGAAGGCAACTTCGACACCTTCGGCCTGCAGCACACCCTGCTCACCGGCCTTGAATTCGGCAACCAGCGCCGCGATCCGATTCTCTACACGGCAGCGACCTCGGGCGCTGGCGCTCGCCCGGTGCCTGGCCTGGACCTGTACAACCCCAACCATAACCTGCAGCACACCGGCACCATGGTGGTCTCCAGCAACAACCACACCGTGGTCGACAGCCGCGGCCTGTACCTGCAGGACCAACTGCGCCTGAACGATCAGTGGCAAGTGCTGGCCGGCGTGCGTTTCGACCAGTTCGAGGTGGAAACCACCAACAAGGTCCGCGGCATCGCCGAAACACAGGACAGCAACAGCACCAGCCCACGCCTGGGCGTGGTCTATTCCCCCTGGAAAGAACATTCGTTCTATGCCTCCTGGAGCAAGACTTTCTCGCCAGTGGGCGGTGGCCTTATCGGCATTACCCCGGGTGCAGCCGGCAACACCAACGAAACCAGCCCGGAGCAGACCCGGCAGAAGGAAATCGGGGTCAAGAGCGACTGGCTCGACGAGCGCCTGAGCACCACCCTGGCAGTCTACGAGCTTGAACTCTACAACCGCCGTACCAGCGACCCGAACAACCCTGGCATCACCCTGCTCTCCGGCCTGCAGCGCTCGCGCGGTGTAGAGCTGACCGCTACGGGCAACATCGTTGGCAACTGGTATGTGCGCGGCGGCATCGGCATTCAGGATGCAACTATTGTCGAGGACAACAACGGCCAGGAAGGCAATCGCGTGAGCAACGTCGCCAAGCGTAACGGCAGCCTGTTCGTGACCTGGAAGCCTGAAATGGGTTGGTACGGCGAGACCGGTCTGACCCTGGTCGGCGAGCGTTACGCCGACAACCAGAACACCGCGGTATTGCCCGGCTATGGCCGCTGGGATGCCCTGGCCGGTTTCCGCACCAAGGACTGGGACCTGCGCGCGGCGCTCAATAACATCGCCGACAAGACCTACTACAGTTCGGCCACCAGCGCCGGGCAGATCCAGTTCGGTGATCCACGCAGCCTGATTGTCACCGGCACCTACAGCTTCTAAACGCAAACAACGAAAAAGGGCGGCATTGTTCAGGCAATGCCTCCCTTGTCATTACTGCTGCCGAACCACCTAGCGGCTGCCATCACCCAGTAATGCCTCCAGCTCTGCTTCGGTAAGCAGGCCTGTCGGATATCGCGCCAACAGCGTGCGACGCTGGTCGGCCTTCCTGACCCGGTTTGCTCCATGGTGTTTCAACCACTGCGCCACGCGCTGGAGGGACTCGTGATTCATCGCTGATGGGGGCGAAGCCGGCTCACTTGCTGCATTCATTTTCACACGTACTCCCGGGGCCGTGAGCGGCTAACCTACTCAAACTTTATGACAGAACCATGCTGGCCTATCTGTTTGAAATACAATGCAAAACAAATACAAGAGGTGTGCCAGAAGCGCATGCCGGTCGTCGTCCACGCAAAAAAAAGCCCGCCAAATGACGGGCTTTTTGCTTGCTGCACTTCAGCCCTTGGCGGGCGCCGGTTGCTGCTGGGTCAGGCAATGAATGTTGCCGCCACCCAGAAGCATCTCCCGCCCGGGGATCATCACCACTTCGTGGTGTGGGAACACGCGCGCCAGAATCGCCCTAGCCTCAGCATCTGCAGGGTCGTCGAAGCTTGGTGCGATGATGCCGCCATTGACGATCAGGAAGTTGACATAGGAGCCGGCCAGGCGCACCGACGGGTTGCGCTCCTGACTGCCGGCCACCGGATCGACCCCGGCGCACTCTTCTTCGGTGGCGAACAGCGGCCCCGGAATCGGCATTTTGTGCACGGTAAAGGCACGACCTTTGGCGTCACGGCTGTTTTCCAGCACCTCAAGTGCGGCATGGCAGCGTGCATAGTTGGGGTCTTGCGGATCATCGGTCCAGGCCAGTAACACTTCGCCTGGGCGAACGTAACAACAGAAGTTGTCAACGTGACCGTCGGTCTCGTCGTTGTACAGGCCATCCGGCAGCCAGATGATGCTGTCCACCGCCAGGTGATCACGCAGGATCGTTTCGATCTGCTCGCGGTTCAGGTGCGGGTTGCGGTTGTGGTTGAGCAGGCATTCTTCGGTGGTGATCAGGGTGCCTTCACCGTCGACGTGGATCGAGCCGCCCTCGAGCACGAAGCCTTCGGTGTGGTAGCGCTGGCAGCGTTCCATCTCCAGCACCTTGCTGGCCAGTTGCTCGTCGCGATTCCATGGCGAGTACAGCCCGCCTTCGAAGCCGCCCCAGGCGTTGAAGCCCCAGTCGACGCCACGTACTTCACCGCTGTCGTTGATGACGAAGGTCGGGCCGGTATCGCGAACCCAGGCGTCGTCGTTGCTGATTTCCACCACGCGCACGTTCGGCAGGTCCAGGCGCGCCCGGGCGTTATCGTATTGCGCAGCGGAGACCGCAACGGTCACCGGCTGGAACCGGGCGATGGCCTTGGCCAGGGTCACGTGGGCTGCCTGCACTGGCTTGCCACCCAGGCGCCAGTTGTCCGGGCGCTCGGGCCAGACCATCCAGACCTGGGTTTGTGGCGCCCATTCGGCAGGCATGTGAAAGCCGTCGGCGCGCGGGGTACTGGTCAGAGTTTTCATAAAGGATCCTTGCTGAACTGTCAGGATTGCAGCGCGCCGTCGAGGGTCTTCAGCGGGTCGTAAAAATGCGGACGACGGTCACCGAAGGTGCCCCAGGCACTGCGAATGTGCTCAAGTTTATCGAGGTCGAAAGCATGCACCAAGAGAACTTTATATCCGATAAATATCGGCTTTAAAAGCGAACAAGTAAAAATCAAACCAAAAAAAAGCCGTACACTACGATAATAATCGAGTTATACGGCTTTAACTCAGGTGTTACAGGTCTTCCGACAATACCCTGTCGATGCTGTCGACGAAGTAGTCGACACTGGCCCGGGTGGTACACATCGGCGGCTTGATCTTGAGAATATTGAGGTAGTCCCCCGTGGGCTGCATGAAGATGCCCAGGTCGCGCAAGCGGTTACACAGCAGGGTGGTCTCAGCGCTTGCTGGCTCAAGCGTCTGGCGATCACGCACCAGCTCCAGTCCAAGATAGAAGCCAGAGCCGTGCACCGCGCCTGCCAACGGATGTTTATCGACCAACTGCTGCAGCCGCGCCTTGAAGTAGCCGCCGACTTCCCGGGCGTTGTCCCACAGCCCCTCTTCCTCCATGACATCCAGCACGGCCATGCCGATACGGCAACTGACCGGGCTGCCACCGGCGGATGAGAAGAAATAGCCCTCGGCCTCCAGCGCCTCGGCGATCTCCCGACGAGTAATCACCGCGCCCAAAGGCTGGCCGTTACCCATGCCCTTGGCCATGGTGATGATGTCCGGCACCACCCCCTGCTCCTCGAAGCCCCAGAACCAGCTACCCAACCGCCCGTAGCCAACCTGCACTTCGTCGGCGATACACACGCCGCCCGCTGCCCGTACTTTTGCATAGGCTTGTTGCAGGTAACCCGGAGGCAGCGAGATACCGCCAGCATTGCCGTACACCGGCTCACAAATGAAGCCGGCCAGTTGCCTTTGCTCAGCAGCCAGTGCGTCGAGCTTGGCGTCGACATCGCGCAGATAATCATCGGTGCTCTGGGCACCACGGTAAGCACCGCGATAGGTATTGGGCGCAATCACCGGGTGCACCCAGTCCGGCCGGGTGCTCAAGGCCTGAGGGTTATCGGCGATGGAAGTGGAAATCGCATCGGTGGCCACCGACCAGCCATGGTAGGCCTCCAGCACGCTGAGCAGGTCACGCCCGCCGCTGTAGGCCCAGGCCAGACGAATTGCCAGGTCATTGGCTTCGGTGCCGCTGTTGACCAGAAACACCCGGTCCATGCCGCTCGGTGCCAACGCCAGCAAGCGCTCGGAGAACTCGGCGATAGCGGCATAGTGAAAGCGCGAGTTGGTGTTGAGCAGCGACCACTGTCGCGCCGATTCAGCAACCATGCGCGGATGACCGTGGCCCAGTACCGCGACATTGTTGAGCATGTCCAGGTAGGCCCTGCCCTGCATGTCGAACAGGTAATTGCGCCATCCACGCTCGATATGCGGTGGCTGCTGGTAGTAGTGCTTCTGCGAGCGGGCAAAGCTGGCATCGCGGCGGGCCAGCAGCGCCTGGGCATCTGCCAGCGGTTCGGCGTCGCAGACAAAGCCGAGGATCGCTTGCGGCGAAGGGCACAGTGCCTGCCAGCTCCGGGCCCGTGAAGGCTCGACAAATGCCGGTGGATACAGTCCCGCCACCCGACACAGCTGCACACGCAACACCCCGGCGCTGGCGCCCAGCGACTGCCCTTTGGCTAACACCTGACCGTCATCAGGGCCTTCGCCCAGGCCGTGCAACCACAGGCTGCATGCCTGCCCTTCCAAGCAACCACTGTCCTCGCCATATTGGCGCCAAGTGCCAGCCCAAGGCGCCTGCAACAGCGTTGCAGACGGTAACTGCAGATCCACGTGCAGGGCAAAGGTCGCGGGCTCTGCCGGGTTGTCGATGTGAGTTTGCGACAAGCGATACTGGCCAAACAAGGAGCAGGCCGCACCTGACGTTGCAGCCTGCTCGGCCAGCAACCTTTGATCGATGCCGGGCTGCTCCCAGTTCCCGGCCTGGTAATGCTCACTGAGCACTCCCAGATCCAGCGTAACCACCTGGGCTGCGAGCGATGCCGCCAGCAGCGGCGCGGCGTCTTGCAGCACCAGGACTGGCAGGTCTTGCCCGGCCGCCTGCAGGATGGCCGCCTCCATCAGTTCGAACGGCACGCGGGTGGCGACATCAAAGATTTCCCACTCATGGGCCAGGTTCTCGCGGCTGTAGATGTTGCCGGGGTCGACGCTCAGCTGCTGCTCTCCGCTGAGCACCAGCACGGCAGCGCGCGCCACCACCAAAGGCCACAACGCCTTGAGCTCGGCCTCAGTCAACGGATTGAGTGCGTGGTAGGCCTCGACAGCGGGCAGTATCCGCAGTGGATCGCCCTCAACGTGATGCAACAGCGCAGCACAGGTGACGGACAACTCGGCGATACGCCAGGTGTGCAGCAGATCGCCGAAGTCGATGAGCCCTTGCAATTGCCACTGGCGTTGCTCATCACGCAACCAGACAGCGTTGTCATCGGTGATATCCAGGTGCACGGCTTGCCATGGCAGCGCCGCGATCAGCGGCTGCAAGTGCTCCCGGGCCTGATCCGCGGCGGCCTTGACCTGCGCTTGCCGTGGATTGCCGTTCAGTACCGGCAGTAGATGATCTATCAGGGCCTGGGCATGACGTGGATCCCACTGCAATGTGCGCTCAAGGCCTGGATGGGTGAAGTCGGCCAGGGCCAGGTCAACTTGCGCGCAAAGACGGCCCAACTCGGCAACCAGACGCGGCGCCATGTGCTTGATCCGAGTCAGCGACTGGCCCTCTATATAGTCGAGCAGGCGCACGCGCAGAGGCTGGCCGTCGACACTGACCTCCAGCAACTGCTCGCCCGATTGCGCAACTTGCACGGCGGGTACAGGTATCCCCTCGCCACGCAGGTACCCCAGGGCGGCATGTTGCGCCTGCAGC